>JAYUZA010000249.1:0-5994 GCA_043752145.1 Flavobacteriales bacterium | reverse complement strand
AAGCATGAAACGAATAATATTTACCAGGTTATTCCTGTTGGCAGGCAAAAACTTTTATGTATGGGCCGGCAAACTTTCCTGTTTGATAAAAAAACAGGAAGCGCACAAAACCTTCCTTCAAAAGATAAAAACTACATATTTCCAAGAACAACCACCGGGCTTATTTTTAACGACAGTGTTTTTTGCTCAGGACAGGGTGCGCTTTATTTATTTGATAAAAAGACCTCGAATTTGTCCCTCATTAATATATTTGATGCGAAAATAAATGCTCTTGGTAAACTCAATAAGGATGTTCTTCTCATCGGAACCGAGAGAGGGGTTCTGAAATACCATATTCGCAACAAGCAAAAAACACCGGTTAGTTTTATTTCGGAAAGTTCGAGCGTAATTGCCATTGAACATTCTGAAAAACTTCACGCCTTTTTCATTGTGCTGAAAAGCGGATTGATCTATTTAGTTGATGAAAACATGAAAGGTGTGATGAAGACCTCGCAAAAAATAAATGGTCTCACTGTACGAAAGGTCTTTACTGATGAAAACGGGCTTTTATGGCTCTCAACCAATAAAGGCATATATACCTTCGACACTCATTTACATTTTACCTGTATAAATAAGGAACATGGACTTCCCGAAGATCGGATCAACCATATTAACATTGCTAAAAATTTAGTATTTGCTTCCTCAGAGAACGGATTGATCGTTTTCCCACATCAAAAATCTTTTTTTAATCACAATGCACCTGATCTGTATTGCACAGGGATCAAAATTAACGGGGAAACGCGGGTCGTTGATACGACTTATGAACTCAACTACAATGAGAATTTTATAAAGATCATTTATCAGGCATTAAGCTATCGTACAAATGGAAAAGTTACATGCAAATATATTTTGCACGGGGTAGATCAACACTGGAATACAACAATGAACAGCTCGATAGAATATACCACCCTGCCTCCCGGAAAATATAATTTTGAATTGTATGTGCTTAATAATGATAACGTGAGAAGCAAAAGATCGATCAAAATAAATTTTCTCATTCATCCTCCATACTGGGAAACATGGTGGTTCTTTTTTCTTTTATTTTTCTCAGTTTTGATGTTGTTCCTTATTGTTTTCCGAATTCGCATCAATCAGATCAAAAAAAGAGAGAAAGAAAAAAATGAACTTACCCGAAAAATGGGCGAAACAAAATTACTGGCACTTAGCAGTCAAATGCATCCGCATTTTGTGTTTAACTCCATCAACTCAATACAACATTATATTTTAGCGAACGAGCCCTTAAACGCAAATAAATACCTGACCAAATTTTCAAAACTTATGCGAAATGTTTTGGAACAGTCGCGACAGGAAAAAATTACACTGGAGGAAGAGCTTGAAACCGTTCTATTATACCTGGAAATGGAATCGCTGCGCTTTGAAGATTCATTTGATTATCAAATTCACAACAATACCGACCAACCCGCTGGCAATATTGTTGTACCTCCATTAATTATTCAGCCGTTGGTTGAAAATGCCATATGGCATGGCCTGCTTCTCAAAAAAGGAGAAAAAAAGCTTTCTATTATTGTGTATTCCGATCACAAACATCTGTACATTGAAGTGGATGATAATGGTATTGGCCGGGAACAAGCCGGCTTGTTCAAATCCGAAAAAGTTAAAAAAGAATCCTTGGGAATAAAAATCATTCAGGAAAGGTTAAAGCTACTGCAAAACATCTCAACTTTAAAAACAGAAATTATTGTGCTGGATAAATACATCAGCAAAAACCAGCCCAACGGAACAAAAATAACACTTAAAATTCCATTAATACTTAATACTTTATGATAAAAGCCATTATTGTTGACGATGAAGTAAAAGCCATCAAGAGTTTAACCGTTTTACTTGAAAGCTATTGTAAAAACGTGCAAATCCTTAATACAGCAACGAACGCGTTTGATGCTATTAGCCTTGTGTTGAAGGAAAAACCAAATGTGGTTTTTTTAGATATTAATATGCCCGGGCATAACGGATTTGATGTTTTGGACAGTATTCAATCAGAAGACACACATATAATTTTTACCACTGCACACAAAGACTATGCGATCACCGCCATTCGAAAAGGCGCATTTGATTATTTACTAAAACCGGTTGATTCGGATGAACTTCAACATTGCATAGCTAAACTCGAAAAAAAATTATCTAAAAATGAGATTAGTGTTAACGCCCCTATTCAACTAAACCTAAAGGAGGGCGTTATTTTTATTGAGCCCGGAGAAATAGTTAAACTTGAAGCATCGGGCAGCTATACCGATATTTACATTGACAACAATAAAAAGATCACTACTTCAAAATTATTAAAGGAATTTGAAGCTATGCTGGACAGCAACCTGTTTTACAGATGCCATAAATCATACATCGTGAATCTTAGCAAAATAAAAAAACTATTGAATGATAATGGCGGATATTTTATTGAATTTAAAGACGGGACTACAGCCGAGGTAACTAAAAAAAATAAAGAGGAATTATTGTCAAAAATGAAAAATTAAACACGCTTACCTCTGTGCAATTTAATTCCATTAACTTCCCTGTTAATTTTCCCTGCTTCTTCTCATCTGTAATTACTGTAACTTTTCATAAGAATCGTATAACTACATTCTTACCGGTTATCCACTATCTTGTATCAGGGGTCTATCGCCTAAACTAACATGTATGAACATAAAAAAGAGTCGGATAATAGTTCTATGAAAAAACAATTACGTCTTACAAAAATTAACCTCATAATTCAATTTCACTAAGTTGACGCTGGCAGATTTTTGGCAATTATTGGCAGGGCTCGGACTGTTTCTTTATGGCATGTTCCATGTAGAAGACGTTATGAAACAAATGGAAGGCAGAGGATTTAAATTATTCCTTCAAAAACATACGAAGCATAAACTCAGCGCAATTTTAACCGGCACTGTTTCTACCATTCTTTTACAAAGCAGTTCCATTGTCAACCTTATGGTACTTTCATTTGTGGGAGCCGGAATGCTTACCATGCGCAATGCGCTTGCATTCACAATGGGTGCAAACGTTGGTAGTACATTTATCAATTGGATATTTGCCATACTTGGATTCAAAATAGACCTTAATACATTTAGCTTGCCCATTATAGGGATCTCTGGAATTAGTTTATTACTTTTTAAAAACAAGAAAAAAGTTTACAATGTTTCACGATTTTTGATGGGTATCGGTCTTTTGTTCTTAGGACTTGAATTTATGAAAACAAGTATGGAGTCATCTCTTGCTAATTTTGATTTCAAACCTTATTTAGCCTATAACCGCCTTGTATTTGTTCTTATTGGTTTGATCATTACATCGCTTATTCAAACCAGCTCGGCCACCATCGTTTTGGTATTAAGTGCCATGTACGCAAAAATAATTCCGGTTGAAACCGGAGTAGCAGTTATGCTGGGTGCCGAACTGGGAACAACTTTAAAACTTCTGATAGGTTCTATAGGTGGGATAGCTGCAAAAAAAAGGGTTGCATACGGTAATATCTACTTCAATATCTTCACCACCTTGTTTGGATTTATTTTATTAATTCCCATTATTCAATTTATTCAAAACGTGATTGGTTTAAACGACCCTTTACTGGTGCTGGTTTGTTTCCAAACTTTCATTAACGTTGCAGGAGTAATACTTTTCTATTTCTTTATTGACACTTACGCCAATTTTCTTGAAAAACACTTCAATGGCAACGACATAACAGCTACTTACTTTATTCCAAACACAAGTCCGGAAATAACGCATACAGCTACACAAATGCTGGAAAAAGAAGTTGAACTATTCATATACCGGGTTATTCATTTAAACGGTGAAGCGTTTAAACTGGATATTGAAAGCTTGCACGGAAATGAATTTAAAAAACCATTGGAAAATATACGATTAAAGGAAAAGTCAAAACCATACAATGAAAAATATGATCTCATTAAACAGGCCGAAGGAGAAATTCTGAATTTTTATGCGAAACTAGTTACCAGGCAACATAAAAAAGGAGAATTGGACCATTTAAACCGACTCGTAGCCTCGATACGAAATGCTATGTACTCGGCTAAAAGTATGAAAGATATTTTGCACGACAGAAAAGACTTCGGGAGTTCGGTGAACCAATCAAAGTTCGACACGTATAAAGAAATACATTCACAAATGAGCGAATTTTACAGTGAGATCGGGGAAATATTTTCACCGGAAAACAAAGAAAAGTCATACGAAAAGCTTGAAAAGTTACTAAACTCGGCAAAAAACGCATACGAAACCCGCATGGAAAACACTTACAGAAATTCAGGTAAAGATCACTTGACAGAAACCGATATTTCAACATTGTTAAACCTGAATCGTGAACTTTATTCTTCTTCCAAGGCTTTAGTGCTGTCAATTAAAGATTACATTTTAGACGAAGAACAAGCTGAAACTTTTGAAAACCTGCCTACCGCCACATTAAGATAAAACCTGTTTTAAAAATTCTTATTTCGCGGGATACGTATAACTTTCGTTCAACGGAATTCTTGTTAATTCCACTTTCATCTCTTTAAAATCCGGTTTTACGACATTATCAACATATTTAAATACCGGCTTGATCTGCTTTTCATCAATATCAAGAACCAAATATCCATGATCAATTAAATTGACATACTTTAAATTGGTATTGGCTTTTTTATACCATTGGGAATAAATTTTTGCTGAATCCACTCCGAGGTCCTCATCATAATTGGCTGATGAAATACTTGGCACTACAATTTCGTTGGAAGCGAATTTTCCCTTATACATGTTTTGTAAATAGAAAGAACTATGAAAATCGCCCGTTAAAAACAAAATGTTTGGAATTTCATCTACCACTTTCATGAATTTTTGTTGTTGATACGGGTAATCGTCCCAACCATCATCGTATTTTTGGCTTAGCTTACTAAAAAATATATTTAACGAACCCATTAAAACCTGATTGCCTATCAATTTCCATTTAACCGGTTTGTTTAATTCATTAACAACCCAACTATAATGCTTTTGATTGATCATTTTACGTGAGGTATCCTTCATGATCTCATCGTTCATCGACACTTGTTTATTTCTTCCCTCGGTACGTGTATCCAACATTATTAATTCGGCCAGATCGCCATAAATAAATGATCGATATAATGTATTGTTTTCTTCTCTTACCGGCATCCACTCGTAATAAACTTTTTTAGCGATTGATAAACGTGTTTTCCAATCGCCTTCGTTCTCCTGATGATTTCCTGCGCCTTCATCATAGGCATTGTTGGCCAGCTCATGATCATCCCAAACAGTAATGAACGGATGTTTTGCATGTACCGCCTGTAGATCTTTGTCCAAACGATATTGGGAGTAACGTGTTCGGTAATCATTGAGTGAGACAAGTTCCTTGTTGGGTAAATGTTTTCGGTCAACCAAATTACTTTGATAAACATTTTGTTCGTGCTCATAAATATAATCGCCTAAATGGATAACTGCATCCAAACTATCCTGTGACATTAACTTATAGGCATTAAAATATCCCCAGGCATAATTACTGCATGAAGCAACTGCCAAACGTAAATGTTTCACGTCAATTGCCGGTGCGGTTTTTGTTCGCGCCAATGTTGATATTATACCGAAAGCTTTAAAACGGTAATAATAAAATTTTCCCGGTTCCAAGCCGGTAACATCCACTTTGATGGTATAATCGTGTTCGGCATTGGTTGTTGTTTTTCCTGTTTGCACGATCTTTTTCATTTCCTCATCAGCATACATTTCCCAAAATACTTCAACTGATTGATGAAATTCGGGTGTAACACGCGTCCAGATAATTACAGCTGTGGGCAAAGGGTCGCCCGAGGCCAATCCGTGATAAAAAGGTGCCAGCGGAGCATCAACATATTTTTCCAACCCGTTTAACGACACTGGATCATTTTCCTGTTTTGGTTCGGTGGAACTATCTTCCGGAGCCTGTGAACAAGCGCTTAACAGGACACATACAAT
>JAYUZA010000248.1:0-14392 GCA_043752145.1 Flavobacteriales bacterium | reverse complement strand
TTTAGGGAAACAATTTTACTGGCAACAAAACAGGCAAGTCAAAACGATTGCTTGGTTACACTGGGTATTAAACCAACACGACCTGATACCGGATACGGATACATTCAATTTACCGAAAACCCTGAAGCGATAGATCCTAAAATTAAAAAAGTAAAAACATTTACTGAAAAACCTGATCTGGACCTTGCCAAACAATTTTTAGAGAGTGGTGATTTTTACTGGAACTCCGGAATTTTTATCTGGAGCGTTAAAAGTGTATTGAAAGGAATTGAAAAGCATATGCCGCATACCAACGGATTGTTTAACGAAGGCCGCGGATTTTACAATACGCCCAAGGAAAAAGCGTTTATCAATACCATTTATCAGCAATGCAAGAATTTGAGCATTGATACAGGATTAATGGAAAAAGCAAAAAATGTATTTGTGATCCTGAGTGATTTTGGCTGGAGCGATCTGGGAACATGGGGAAGTTTATATTCACACATTAAAAAAGATGAGCATGAGAATGCGGTGGTTGGAAAAAACATTCGCTTTTATGATTCAAGCAGCAATATGGTCAATGTTTCGAAAGAAAAACTGGTTGTTATTCAAGGATTAGAAGATTATATTGTAGTTGAGAGCGAAGGAATTTTATTGATCTGTAAAAAGGACGATGAACAAAAAATAAAACAGTTCGTGAATGATGTGAAGTTGGAAAAAGGAGATAAGTATATTTAATTATTAATGATCAATTGGCTGCCCCCTCAAATCGGAAATCAGAAAGAGGAAAATCAAAAAACTTCGGGCCGGGCTATCGCTAATAGTCCTCGCAAAATTTTTAAGTTAAAATAACGTGTAAAGTGGCTGTGGGCTATTACGCTCTATCCCTGGCAGAGCTCAAAAAAAACCATTGAATCGTAAACATATTACCGTGCCTCTGCGTCTCCGCGAGAAACCTTTTTTGTACGTTGTGGCACCGGATCATGGCCATGAGTTCCCCATGGATGACATTTTGAAATACGTTTCATTCCTAACCAAATCCCTTTTATAGGTCCCCATACTTTTATGGCTTCAATGGTGTAATGACTGCAAGTTGGATCGTGACGGCAATTATTACCAAGCAGTGGAGAGATCGTGTATTGGTAGATCTTTATAGGGAAAATGAATATGTAATTTAAATATTTCAAAAAGGATGTTTAAATTAAATCAGAAATCAGAAACTTGAAACGCAGTTCATGGCCCTCATAAAATAATAGAGGCCGTAAATCAGAAAATTTATTCGTCATCTCCTACAAAAGCAAATTTATTTTCAAAACAACTTATGCGTTTAATATTACTTATACCGTATTTAGACAGGTCGACCGTGCCGTAAACGCTGGGTTTGTCATAACCTTGATCAAAACGCACAACAGTGATCTTTGTGCCATCGGTATAATACAGTATTCTTCCTTTCCAGCAAT
Source organism: Flavobacteriales bacterium (assembly GCA_043752145.1). GTDB lineage: Bacteria > Bacteroidota > Bacteroidia > Flavobacteriales_D > UBA2798 > DASPJQ01. Next base: position 12,953 of record JAYUZA010000248.1, on the reverse strand, counting down.
AATCCTCGTTTTCTTTTCCAAGGAAAAAGGTAGAAATTATTTTTCTTTTTTGAAGGTCATAAATTTTTAAATAATTACCGGCCGTGGTTTTTTTCACATAACTGAGGTGTAGATCATCGGGAATTTGGCGGATACAACGACCTATACTGTCATCAATCACTTTTTCTTTCGCGTATTTACGTGTAGGTGTTATGATTCTAAGGGTATTTGTATTGTCGGTTTTGCCCAATACAAATACGGCATAATCACGTTCAACCTGAACCTTGCGCACAGTACCATTCACAGCCATGTATTCGTTTTGTGACCATTGATTATCCAAAGGCCAGTAATAACCAATGGAGTCGTTGTGTTTTGAAAAAACCTTTTCCTTACGGTTTTTTAATTTGATTTCCCAAATACGTTGGGTCACCGAATCTTTTTCAATAAATACACAGGAAACAAAATTACCATCGGCCGTTTCCATCGGACTAAATTCGCTTGTGGCCTGTGTATTGGTAATGGTTAATGTTCTTTTGCCTTCAAGTTCGTAGCAATAAATATCGTTGGTTCCTGTATAGTTGGCCGAATAATAAATGAATTTACCGTTGTTTGAAAAACAGGGTTGATTGTCGTACCCTTTGCGATGCGTAATGTTTAGCGGCTCGGTCACATTTATACCGTTTTCAGAAACAAGAATATCGCATACATAAATATCGGTATTCATTTGTGCGAAGGCAGCAATACTGTTTAGCGCAACGATCAAAAATAATATTTGTTTTTTTATCATCTGTCTAATTTTTCAACTTTAAGATCATACGTTATTCCCCAATATTCCTTTTCTTTTGTGATAAAAAACATAGAATAACGGTCGTCATCGCTGTATTCGGTTTTTACAAATTTGCATTCCAGTAATTCTTTACCATCATGACCGTATACACCCATAAGTTTGTTCTTATAGGTGTAAAATCCAAGATTATCTACATCATAAATTGGTTCGATTTTATCAAATAATGGAGGAATAATTATTTTCCCTTCTTTGTTCATCAAACCTTTTTTTGAATCCTGAATAATTTCAAACATGATCTCATCGTTGTCGTATTCAAATCGTTTGAACTTGCTGTAAATAGTCGGGGCTAAAACTTTTCCTGCCGAATCGATCAAACCGTATTTACCATTGGCTTTTACAACAAATACATTTCTGTAAGTGGCCTCTTCGTCTATTTCAATGCTTTCGTAAATGCAATCACTTAATTTTTTTCTAAAATCCTTGTATAAACCATATTTTCCGTTCGCTTTAATTCGCTGGTAGGTTATGTCATTACCAAAAAAGTTTTCAATTTCATCGTAATTGGCCTCCAAAATTATTTCGCCTGTATTGCATGCAAGCCCTGTTTTTCCATTTTGCTCCATGGTAAAATACATCCGTTCTTTAAGATCGTAAAAATCGCTATATTCATTTATTTTATCGTATACGCAGTACAGCATTAATTTACCATCCATGTGAAAAAGACCGGTTTTATTTCCTTTTTTCACCTGCACAAATTGATTTCCCTGCGGGTCATATATTTCAATGGGCAATATTTCATCATAATTGCCGCTGATGATTATTTTTCCCTGGTAATTGAACAGTACGGGCTTTTCATTTTTCATCATTAAAAACACTTCACCGCTGAAAGGGAAATCGCTTTCGCCTTCCAGTTCAAACGGACTTATGGTCTTATTTTTCTGGTCAATGATCCCTTTTTTACCCGGCTGTTCCGGATCGGAAGGGTTGTTCAATTCGGCTAAAAAATAATACGTGGTTGGCACTGTGTCGTTCGTTTGTTTAGAAACGTATTCGATGCTTTGATATTGTGGTTGAATAAGGATACTGTCGCTAATGTCTAAAAGACCATATTTTTCATCCTTTTCATAGATAATAATATCATCGACCATATTCGTGATATAGTCGTATTTAAAATCGACCACCGGATTGTTTTCACGATCAATGATTCCCCATTTGCCATTTAATTTGGCGGCTGTATATCCGTCCACCAAAACTGAATTTATGCTTTCATAGGCGGTCTCAAATATTTTTGCTCCCTTGTCGTCATAAAAATAGTATTTGAGGCCAAATCTTACAGGAAGCATTCTTCCCTGAACGGCATCAAAGCCTTCGGCATCGGCAATAATGATTTTGCCCGTTTGTGTATTGTATATATCGTATTTCAAATCAGTTTTGGTGAAACGTATGAGGCCAACAGGGGTAAAATTTTGATCGAACATTTTAATCATAGAGGAAGTTTTGTAAACGGGTGGTAGAATTTCCTGGGTCGTTGTATTAATATAGCCAACCAAGCCCTTATCATTCTCGAAAACTCCCGCGAGTACATAGTTTGAACTTTTTTTGACCTTTATTTTTAGGTTTGAAATTTTATTTGTACGGGCATCATAAATTTCATTTACTCCTTTGCTTTGAATGCTGAACAGATCTTTTGATAAGTAACTGACAGCTTCAACAGAAAAAGGGCGAATAATTTTATTGTTGGTATCGCAAATGGCAAATTGGTTCTTACCATCTTTAAGAATGAAATAGGCTCCTGTAAACTGAATAAGCTCGTATTTGGCCGGTAAAAGTGCTTTATCGGTCACGGTTATCAAGCCAAATTTATCGTTCTTGCCAAGATATGTGTATCCAAACAATTTCAAACTTACAGGATCGGATATTTTGCTTGTGATATGGTCTATGCTGTCCACAATGATAAGGTTAGTGGTGTAATTAAAAAGTTTGTGATATTTATCCTGACTAACAAGCACGCAATTATTCGTTAGCTCACCAATAGTGGTGGCTTCAATCAATAATTGCCCGGTACTGTTATAGAGTTTAGCCGAATTGGGTTTTGTTGCTAAAAAATATTTTTCATTGAGTATACGAATATCATCGTAATCCATATCATTGATGGGAACAGGATTGAAATACTGATCAGTTACAATAAAATTTTTGTCTTTATACGTAATTTGATAAACGGGATCTGACCTGAAAAATTCAATTCCGGCTTTATTTATATAGCCCGTTGAATTGTAAGAATAGTCTTTGCGCGAAAGATAAACGCGAGCGATGCCATTTGTAAAAGGATCGACCATTTCGTACCTGCATGGAATTATTTGGTTGCCTTTAAGATCGCAGAAACCATATTTTGAGTCTTTCACCACGAACACCAATCCCTCGCTTATTTCGCTTGAAATGGCATCATATTCAAATGGAATAAGAATATTATTTTTTTCATCAATTAACCCGAATTTATTTTTGTTGTTATCCCCGGTAACTTCAGCAAGATAAATTCCCGTTTCAATTACGGTAACGTAGCCTGTTGAAGTATAATCGCCTGCAGATGTTTTAAGAATGTAATTTGCGGCAAGGATCTGGCTTTCTTTATTTTTTTTAGCCTTTTTAAGTAATTCATATTTTGCATCACCGGCACTTGTTTTATTCATGCCGTGATAATTCTCAACCGGCCCCGAAATTTTGAGGCCTTTTATGTCGATCAAATTCCACAAGTTTCCATTGCCACTGATATCAATTTCAAGCTTTGTTGAAGCATCGTGCCAAATTATTCCCGGGAACGGGCGCATATCAAAACTGTAGGTGGTATAGTTGAAAGGTAAAATTTGTTTCCCGGTTTTATCGATCACTCCCCAATTGCCCCAATTACTGCTGTTTTGAACAATGGCATAATTTCCGTGAAACGATTCGGCACGCGCGTAGTTTGCGGGAATTACTGCGGTAAAATTTGTTTCGTTGATATAACCCCATTTGCCATTTACAATTTCGCCTTGGGTAACATTAAATTGTCCGCCCTCGCAAATGGCTGCCATTCCATTGCTGAATTCAAAAATTTCGGAATACCCTTGGGTTGTTTTTATTTCGTTTTTAGCATTGATCAGGTAGTAATTTCCCGACTTCATGATTTTTGCCAAACCATTTTTCCAAAAGGGAAGAGCTTTTTCGTATTGTGGTTCGATCACAATTTTACCGGTTTGATCGGCATAGCCCCATAATTTTTGGTTGCGATAAGGAACAAGTTCCTGTGAAAACGCTTGAATTGTTGTAAATAAGAATAGAATAAGTGCACTTAATTTCATGAAAAATGAGTTTTCTTAAAATTAATGATAAACAAGGGGTTAAAAACTACGAACTAATACGTATTTCACAAAAGTTCTGTTAATTCAAGCCATCGCTGGCCTTTTGTGTCCAATTCCTGCGTTATGGTGCCTAATTGAGCCGAAATTTGCATGAGCTCCTCATGGTTATCAATACCTGAATTAAGCTTTTCTTCCAATTGTTTTTTCTTTTCTTCAAGTTTTGGAATTTCTTTATCCAATTGGTCGAGTTCATATTTTTCTTTGAAACCTATTTTTTTCCCTGTCTTGCTTACAGGGTTTTCTACCGAAGAGGAGACATCGGTAAGCATATTTGTTTTAATGGCTCCTTTTTCGGCAGCTTTTTTGGGATCTTTTTCAATCAATTTTTTTTGTTCGCGGTATTGCGTGTAACTTCCGAGAATATCTTTTATTTGGGCATTTTCTTCAAATACAAAAACATGGTCAACAATTTTGTCCATAAAAAACCGGTCATGTGTTACTACGAGCACACAGCCTTCAAAATTTTCAATATAATCTTCTAATGCAGTTAATGTATGAATATCTAAATCGTTTGTTGGCTCATCTAAGACTAAAAAATTTGGATTTTTCATTAGGATAGTGATCAGGTAAAGTCTGCGTTTTTCGCCACCGCTTAATTTACCAACAAAATTATAATGCGTTTCGGGAGCAAACAAAAACCGCTCTAATAATTGTGAAGCTGTAATGCGTTTCCCATTGTTTAAAGGAATAAATTCTGCAACATCTTTGATTACTTCAATAACACGTTTATCATCGGCAAACTGAATTCCCTGTTGTTCAAAATAACCAAACACCATGGTTTCACCGGGAATAATTTTGCCTTTGTCGGGTAAAATTTTACCCATAACTAAATTTAGCAAGGTAGATTTTCCAACACCGTTTGGACCCACAATGCCGATTTTTTCACCCCGTTTGAAAATGTAATCAAATCCATCGATCAATAGTTTATCGCCAACGGATTTTGAAATTTTATGTATTTCTAAAATTTTGCTTCCGATACGGCTAATATTTATATCGAGATTTACTTTTCTATCATCAAGTTTTGTTTTCGCAGCGGCCTCTGTATCATAAAAAGCATCCTGACGGTATTTTGCTTTGGTGCTTCGTGCTTTTGGGCTTCTGCGCATCCAATCCAATTCTTTCCGGTAAAGATTTTTTGCTTTATCGATGGTTGATAATTGCGATTCAATTCTTTCAGAACGTTTTTCCAAATAGTATTGATAATTCCCCCGGTGTTTATAAAGTGTTTTATCTTCCAGCTCTAAAATTTCATCACAAATTGAATCCAAAAAATATCTATCGTGTGTAACAATTAGAAGTGTTTTTGTTTGGTTAGTTAAAAAATTCTCGAGCCATTCGATCATTTCAATGTCAAGGTGATTGGTTGGTTCATCTAAAATAAGCAGATCGGCATCCTGAATGAGAACGCGTGCCAATGAAATTCGTTTGAGCTGTCCACCGGAACAGGTTCCGCAAAGTTTATGGTAATCGTCAATTTTTAATTTGCCGCACACTGTTTTTATTGTTCCAATGAGGGTTGATTCCTCCTCGGTCAATGTATCGTATTTATTTTCAAGTAATGCTTTACTAATATTTTTATTGTCGGTTACTGCAATTCCAATGGGTGTTTTTGGGTCAAAAATACTTTCTTGTTCAAGCCAGGCAATGGTCAGATCATTTCTGCGAACAGCTCTTCCGGTATCGGGCTGATCTTTACCCATGAGTATTTTTAGTAAGGTAGATTTACCATTTCCATTTTTTGCAACGAGTGCTATTTTTTGCCATTCGTTAATGCCAAATGTTATGTTCTCAAAAAGAACTTTGTCGCCAAATCCCTTGCTAATATTTTCAACTGAAATTAAATTCATTGTTTCGTTATTTTTTTTGCCTGCCACACGGTGGTGAAATATGTTGATTTAAAGAAGCTGTCAAATTTCATAAGATCAACGTTCCAGTTTTTTTTAAATTCAAACGGGTCTTTTTTAGTGCTGTTTTTGTAACAGTAGTACACCATTTCGCTGCAGTATAATTTTGTAGTGTCTTTAAAATTAAAATCGTGGTCGAATTTTATTTTCCTGTTTAAATATCGTTTGGCCTCTGAAACAAATTTGATTCGTTGGCTTGAGTTCAGCATTGGACGTATAATGGCAATATTGCTATCGGCCACATCGGCAAAAAAATCGGGAATGCTTTGTGTTTGCACTCCATCAATCCCCGACAGTTCTTCGCTTATACAATGTACAATGGTTAATTTATTGTTCACTTTACATACAATGCCGCAATGCGAGAGCGGGTGCTTTTCGTCCATATAACGTACAATATGTGTACTCAAAGGCCCTTGTCCCTGTCGCAACAAAATATCACCTTCTTTTATAAGTGAGAATATGGTGTTGTTAACCTTAAACGGAACAGCATCGTCATTAAAAGAAAAATCCCCGTTTGAACAAGCAACGGGGATCATCCATATCAATAATATTAATTTAAAATTATTCAACACCAAGTGTATCTAAAGCTTGTTTTAATGTATCAACTGCGTCTTCTAATTTTTCCATTCCTTCGTTCAATCCTTCAGTTGCGTTATTCATTCCGCTCTTTACGTATTCAACTTTCCATTTTCCGTCTTCTTTCACTAAGTTGTACGTTTCTTCGGGTTTACCTTCAGCACAACAAAATTTACATGTTGCTTTGTCGCCATTTTCTTCACATGTAACTTCCGATTTTGACAATTTGGTTTCAGGAGCCATTGCAGCAAAAGCTTTCATACCGTCAATTGCAGCACCCGAAGTTTTTGTGCAATATTCTTTTGCACCGTCAAAATCTTTTGAAGAAAGAGCCTCAACAAATGCAAGAGTAACATCTTTTGGAGTGTTCTCAACTGATTTTCCGCAGCTCGCTATTACAAAACAAGCAGCAACTGATAAAATTAAAAATTTGATTTTCATATTGTTTTTTTTGTTAGTTACTAATTTATATGCCTATGTTAAATTTCTCAGTCAAAACATTTTCAACGGTGGTTGGCGTTTCATTTGAATCGCGGCAGAACCTTGAGGATACTTTTTTTGAGGTTGCAAAGGTATAATTCTTACCCAATAATTGTATAAATGACCCATAATTTTTAAAAATAAACTACCTTTGCAGCCCTTTTTAATACAATTAGTATGCTTTCAGCTTCAAATATATCGCTACAATACGGCAAACGGGTACTGTTTGATGAAGTAAACGTTCAGTTTACCGAAGGAAATTGTTATGGTGTGATTGGAGCCAATGGTTCCGGTAAATCAACGTTTTTAAAGATACTTTCGGGTGAAATTGACCCAACTAAGGGTCAAATTAGCATTTTACCCGGTAAACGAATGGCTGTTTTGAGCCAAAACCATTTTAAGTTCGATGACAAGCTTGTATTGGATACGGTTATTATGGGCCACACGCGTTTATGGGCGATTTCAAAGGAAAAGGAAACTATATATGGCAAGGAAGAAATGAGCGAAGCGGATGGTGTAAAAGCAGCTGAACTAGAGAGTGAATTTGCCGAAATGGATGGATGGAATGCCGAATCAGATGCGGCTACATTGCTTAGTAATTTGGGTGTGACGGAAGACCTGCACAGTAAATTAATGCATGAATTAACCGGAAATCAAAAAGTACGTGTGCTTATAGCGCAGGCTTTATTTGGAAACCCCGATATCCTTATCATGGATGAGCCAACAAATGATCTGGATGTAAATACAATTGCGTGGCTGGAGGATTTTTTGGCCGATTTTAAAAATACAGTAATCGTTGTTTCGCATGACCGTCACTTTTTGGATGCTGTATGTACTCATGTTGCCGACATTGATTTTGGTAAAATGAATTTATATACCGGTAACTATTCATTCTGGTACCAGGCAAGTCAGTTAGCTTTGCGTCAACGTTCGGATCAGAATAAAAAGACGGAGGATAAGCGAAAGGAATTACAGGAATTTGTGATGCGTTTCAGTGCCAATGCTTCTAAATCTAAACAAGCCACATCGCGTAAAAAATTATTGGAGAAATTGGTAATTGATGAAATAAAGCCGAGTTCAAGAAAATATCCGGCCATTATTTTGCAACAGGAACGTGAAGCGGGTGATCAATTATTGAACGTTGAAAATTTGACGTACGAATTGGACGGTGAAACGCTTTTTAAAAATTTGACTTTTAAAGCGAATAAAAAAGATAAGATAGGTTTTATAGCAAAGGATGCGCGTGCTATTACGGCATTGTTTGAAATATTGATGGGCGATAAGCAACCAACAAAAGGAACAATAGAGTGGGGAATTACCATTACGAAAGCGAGTTTGCCGAATGATAACGCGAAATATTTTACTGAAGATTATAATTTGGTTGACTGGTTGCGTCAGTATTCAAAAGACAAGGATGAGACATTTGTGCGTGGATTTTTAGGCAAGATGTTATTCTCGGGTGAGGAAGCTTTGAAATCGTGTAAGGTTTTATCGGGAGGCGAAAAAGTGCGCTGCATGTTTAGCAGGCTGATGTTACAAAACGCCAATTTTTTAATGTTGGAAGAACCAACAAATCATTTGGACCTTGAAAGTATTACTTCGTTAAATACCGCCATGGTTGATTTTAAAGGAACCATGTTGTTTACCAGTCATGATCATGAATTGGTGCAAACAACAGCAACCAGAATAATTGAACTTTTCCCGAAAGGATTTATTGATAAGGCATTGACGTATGATGAATATCTTGTCAATGACAAGATCAAGGAATTGAAGAGTGAGATGGTTGGTGCTTGATCTAAGAGTTTGGTTGAAATTATTTAGGTTCAACAACCGATTTTCTTTTGCTTTTACCAATGATGTATCCTAAACTTAGGTTTGCCGAAACTCCAAGTGGTATGTCTCCTAACTGAACTACATTCGTTAGTGCGCCAAATTCGTTTTGACCTTCTCTATGATAATAATTATTGTAGTTGCTAGGTGCTACTACATTGGCTTGCGTTAAAGTAAAATTTTCGCTTGAGCCAACATATCCAATTCCAACATTATATTGCAATGTAAACATGTTACCAAGAATGAATTGTCGGCCATAACAAACGCTAACACCAATTTGACTTACATCCAAATGACCTTTGTCATAAGAAGTATAGTAGTACATTCCATTATACAGCAATTGCGAATACACATAAACGTTATTAATAGAAAATTGACTGAACGAAAGATCGATTCTTACAAAACGACCTTTTAAAGGATGTGCATATTTAGTACCCTTCAAATAATAGTCACTTCCCAAAAAGAATTTATTGCCAAATTTTAATCCGAGTCCTTGAGCAAGAGAGTTGCCAAACATGTTTCCGCCAACACTGTTGGGTAAAAGTTTATTATGGATCAAACTTATATATCCTTCTAAATTCCAACCCACTCTTACCGAGTGTTCAAATCCCAAGGTGACTTTATCAAAAACGGGAGAGAATATGTCAAATTTTATGGCATTGCGCTTATCTAAAATATCAAGTTCCTTGCTAACACTCATTTCATCGGGTATAATTTTTTCTATAGTTCCGTTTTCAAAAACTATTTCAAACACTTTATTGATGTCGATGGTGTAAATAGGCCCTTCAATATTTTCCCATTTTTTATATTCAATTTCAGTTTCCGAAATTTTTTGGACCTTACAAACAAGTTTGTTTCGGTTTTTAAGACGTAGTGTGTCCTGACCAAAAGCCGAATTAACGTTGCTTATTAAAATTACAAGCAGCGTAAGTTTAAATAGGTTTTTCATATAATGTATTATAGGTTACGACTGTATTAACGATACTTGGTGGCCTAAAGTATATTTTCGGTAAGAAAAAGTCGTAATCAGGGAAAATCAAGGTTATAGTAATGCAAAGAATGACCGTTTTCCTTTAAAAACACGCCTCCTGTTAAAAAAACAAGACTCATTTTCGTTTTTAGGTTCTAGTTGTCATTCCTTTCTTATTTTTGTAAGCATGAGAAGTATAGCCAAAATAGCATTATTGTTAGCGTGTTCAATTTTGCTTGTCGCTTGTTCGGATGACGCATCTAAAAATGAGGGAAACGCTACCGTAGATAAAGATACTTCGGTTACCAAGGACCAATTAAAAGAACTCAACAAGAAACTGGTTAACGATCCAAACAATGCCGATCTGTATCACCAACGTTGTTTGTATTTTTTCAATAATGCTGTTTACGATAAGGCCATGGACGATATTTCCAGAGCGTTATCCATCGACTCAATGAATGTGGAGTACATCTACACAAAAGGCGATATTTTTTATGCTGTTATGCGTTTTGATGATGCCACGCTTGAATTTGCCAAAAGTTTAAAAATTAATAAGCAACATGCACCATCCAATTTTAAAATGGCGAGAATTTTAATGCATCTTAAACAATATAAAGAGGCTATTAAACATATTGACGTTGCGCTAAAAACAAATGTCAACTTAGCCGAAGGTTATTTTTTAAAAGGAATTGTTTTTCAATATATGGGTGACAGTTTACATGCTGCCTCATCTTTCCAAACGGCAGTTGAGCAAAAAGCCGACTATTACGATGCATATATTTCTTTGGGATTATTGTGTGCCATGCGAAAAGATTCAATGGCCATTGAATATTATAAGTCGGCTTTAACTTTGCGACCAACAAGTAGCGAGGCACTTTACAACCTGGCCATTTATTATCAGGACAGCAAGCGTTATGCAAAAGCGTTCGAAACATATAATTTGTTAAACAAAGTTCAACCTAACAATGAAGGTGCGCACCATAACAAGGGGTATATGTACCTGCTTTATTTTAATGAAAAGGAAAAAGCCATTCAGCAATTTGATTCGGCTTTGCGAATCAATCCCAAGTATGTTGAAGCTTATCATAACCGTGGTTTGGCTTATCGGGAGTTAAAAAAGTATAAAGAAGCCAGGGCCGATTTCAAAACCGCACTTAGCTTTAATCCTCAATACGAATTGTCGGCCAATGAATTGGATGATATGGACAGGAAGAGGGAAAAGTAAGAATTTTGAAGTAAGAAGTTAGATTTTGGATGATTTTCTTATCTTTAAAGCATGAAAAATATCCATAGATCCATTTTTGCATTTTGCTCACTTTTATTTATAGCCTGCGCTGCTTCAACCGAAGAAAAAACATTCGCTAAAGTACTGGGTTATGAGTTTCGAAAGGATGATAAATCCCTTTTATGGGAAGTGAGCGGTAAGGGGCTTAAACAACCCTCATTTCTATACGGTACAATTCATTTGCAGGATAAACGTGTTTTTGCTTTCGGCAATACCGTAACAAAAATTTTTGATACGTGCAGGGCTTATGCCATGGAAGTAAACATGGATGAGATAGATGCGGTTGCATTAGCCAAATCATTTATGTTGGAAAAGCCACTGAGTGAAATACTGGATGAGGCAAAATATAAAAAATTGGATTCGTTGATGAAATTGCGTACCGGTGGAGGGGTTGGTATGTACAACAATATGAAGCCATTTTTCATGGCAGGCGAATTAGTGAAAGCATACGAACACCAGGACATGCCTTTTCCTTTAGACCTTGACCTTTTCAAAAAAGCGAAAAAGAAGAAGAAAAAATTAGTGGGTATTGAAAAAATTGGAGAGCAATTGGCAGCAGTGAATAAAATGACGATCGAAGAACAGGCCGACATGATCATTGACGGCTTGGTTGATTGGGATAAATCAATGAAGTTGTATGATGATATGGTAAAAGTTTATTTACAACAGGATATAGCTCAATTGAAAGAACTGATGAAGGATACAACATTGCCCAAGAGTTTTGAAACTGCTTTGCTAACCGACAGAAATAAAGTAATGGCGCATCGCATTGATTCAATAATTCAGATGCAACCGACCTTTAATGCTTTTGGCGCGGGACATTTATATGGCAAAGACGGAGTAATTGAATTGTTGAAGCAAAAGGGATACGCGGTTAAACCGGTAAAGTTTAGATTCAAAAAGTAGGTTTGTTAGCGAACAAAAGCATAATTATTTTAATGGGAATAATTTTTTTATTCCTTTCAAGTTGTGGAAATAAAGGAGAACAAGAAGAAGTTCCTGTTAATGCAGACTCTTCATCAGCTGAGGGTCTGAATTTAAGAGACACTGTTGAACTCATTCAATATACGCAGTTTTTATTTGACAAAACAGGTGCTGTAGTTGATTCATTCCCGCACAATACAAGTTGGATAAGGTATTTAAACATTGGAAGGAAGCAGCCGTTTCCCGATGGATTTGCAGCTCTGCAACAGCCCTTGAACGACACCATTCACCGTGTTTGCGAACTGGAATGTGACTTGTGCGAGTTGTTTTATCGCAGCGAGGAAGGCGACACGAATAAATGTTTGAAAACAGGACCTTTTATTGAACAGTTTAAACCTACCGAAGGTGATTCTTATTTTAATTCGATAAACTACTTAAACTATTATTTTTTTCTGGCTCAGGTTGATTCATGTTTTATTTCGGTTGATGATACAGAATATGGTCTGCTTCATTTCATGAAATTAAAGACCATGCGCAATAAACTTGAGTATTCGGTAAAAAGTGTAAAAGAGGATTGGGTCAATATGTGTGATAACGAAAAGGTACGTTGGAAAAAAAAGATTCCTGTTTTTATGATGGAAAAAGGAAAAGTATATGCAACAGGATTTGATCAATGGGAAGAAATATGGGATTGTGGGGAGAAAGCCGATTATGCACCTAAGTATGCATTTGTAAGTTTGGATCAAGTGACAGGAATATTTAAATCATATTCCGAACAGGGAAGTCCCTTAAACGGTTTGTATAACCCGTATTTTGTTTTCTC
>JAYUZA010000247.1:0-6001 GCA_043752145.1 Flavobacteriales bacterium | reverse complement strand
CATTGATTTTTTCGGAAAAATGTAGGACGTTACATGTAACGTCCTACATTTTTCCGAAAAAATCAATGATTAATTTACATAGATCATCAAATTCGGTCATTCCCAATTGATCGGCACGATCAAAAACATCATGGTAGGCCGTTGTTCCACCCATTGTATAAATAAAAAATGAAGGAACGTTTTGTTTGGTAAACCAATAATGGTCGCTGTTGGCAGCTTCGCCCCGGGGTTTAACCAATTTCAAATAATTCTTATCGGTATTTATTTTTTTCAACGCTTCAAATTGTTTTACGAATTTTGTGGCGTTCACCACTGTAATGCCTTCTTCCCCATTGCCCATGAGATCAATGTTCATTAAAAATTTAATGCGTTTGAGATCGATCAATGGATTATTCACAAAATATTTTGACCCTATCAATCCTGCTTCTTCGCCACCAAAGGCAATAAAAACGATATTCAATTTCGTTTTCTTTTTAGAATAATAGTCGGCAAGCGCCAATAACATAGAAACTCCGCTGCCATTATCATTTGCTCCATTAAAGGTAGCGTTGGAACCCATCATTCCTAAATGATCCAAATGCGCTGTGATCACTAAATAATCTTTACATTTTTTTTTCTTTGCCTTTTTAACCCCAATTACATTGTATGATTGAAATGCAGGAACCAGTTCGTTGTTAATGTTTAATGTTATTTCACGAATTTCTCTATTAAAATTTTCGCTTTTTATCTCTATTCGAGCATGTCGATAGGGGTCTCGTCCAACCGACCATGTGAGTTTATTATTGGTAAGTTCTATAACAGGTACAAGGGTATTCATTTCATCGATTATTTTTTGAATAAAATCCAAACTATCCTTGCTCATTTTATGCGAATAGGCCTCAACAATGGCAATGTCATTTTTACCAAGTATGATCTTTTCATTCCTTAAAATTAATTCGAGACTAAAATAAACCGGTCGAAATATCCCTTTATCGGAACCCGACTCAGGGGAAACAATAAAATCTTTACCGGGAATTAATTTTTTTGAGTCGAAGGAAACCGAAACACTGTCGGGAAAAATATTTACAGGATAATTAAACGACTGGCGGAATGAACTGTTTATTGATGTGAGTCCTACTTTGGTAAATTCCGCTTCTACATATTTTACTGCCTTCTCATATCCGTTCTTCACATAACCACGACCGTACATATTATCGGCCGCCAAATTATTTAAATGGACCGTGCCGATGGTTTTAAAGTCCTGTGCTGAAACAGAAAGGGAGAGAAGGGAAAATAAAACGGGAAGAAATTTCATAGTCACTAAGATAACGAAAAAATTCTTTCTCAACGACCTGAAGGTTGTTGCTATTCATCAGTATAAAGTTAAATATTCATACAATTATACGGCCTGACCGCATTCGCTAAAGCTTTAGCGGTTGCGAAAGGCCATATAAACTAGTCATCAAACTTATACCCTACTCCTTTTACAGTTCGGATATGATCTTCACCAATTTTTTCCCTTAGTTTACGAATATGTACGTCAATGGTACGGTCACCTACAATAATTTCCTGACCCCAAACATCATTTAAAATAGCATCACGTGTGAATACTTTTCCCGGTTTTGACATTAAGAGGGCAAGCAATTCAAATTCTTTTTTAGGAAACGACATTTCTACACCATCCTTCATCACAATATAACGTTCGCGGTTTATGCTTATACCTGATGCCGAAACCTGACTTTCCTTTTCAGGAACATTTCCTTTTCTTCTTAAAAGAGCCCTTACACGACTAATTAAAACACGCGGCTTAACCGGTTTATTAATATAATCATCACCACCCGATTCAAATCCCGCTATTTGCGAATAATCTTCATTTCGTGCGGTTAAAAATGCGATAACGGTATTTCTCAGGTCTTTATTTTCACGCAAACGCAAACAGGTTTCTATACCATCCATTTCGGGCATCATCACATCCAATAAAATAAGATCGGGCTTAAAACGCGAAGCAATTTCAATTCCTCCTTTTCCAGTTCCTGAGACCTCAACATCAAACCCCTCTTTCTCCAAATTAAATTTTAATAAACTTAAAATATCCGGCTCATCATCCACCAATAAAATTTTTGCTTCCTTACTCATAAATCAATTTATAATTTTATTCAAATCTATCCATTGAACAATATAGCAACATTAAACCAATATTAAGTTAATGTTTAATTTACGAATCGGTGCAAAACTTCTTAAAACACAATGATAACGAGAGTGTTATGGTTTTTAGACGCTGATTTCTACAAATTCAATTTTAATATAGCCGTAACATTAACTTGAATTTAAGTTCAGAACAGTATTGGTTCTTTGTATAAATAAATGCATTTAATGAGAACAGGTTTTTTAGCAGGATTATTCTTTCTTGGTTTGAGTTTGCAATCAATTGCGCAAACCGGAAAAATAATGGCAACGGTGGTTGACGAGAGTGGAGAAACTATGCCGGGTGTGAATGTTTACGTGAAAGGTGAGACCGGAAGTGTGAGTACAAATAGTGTGAGTACAAATATAGACGGAAAATTGATCTACTCTTTAAGTCCGGGAACATATACACTGGTTTTCAAATTTGTTTCCTACAAAGAAAGAACCATTGAAGGGGTTGTTATAAAAGACAATGAAGTAAGTGAACTATCGGTGGAAATGAACCCTCAGGATGATTCAGCATTAACTGAGATACATGCTGTGATTAGCTTAAATAAAGATCATAATACTTCAGTAAAAAATTCAAATTTGTCGAACGGTGTTAAGCAAACAACACCAAACAAATCGCAGACACTAAGGCCGATTACACTATTTGAAAAATTACTTACACAGCCATTGGGTTGGGATCTAACCAACGCATCAAACTTTAGACACGATTAAAAGGAAACTGTTGAAATGAAAAATAAATATTTAATAGCTTTTGTACTGTTGCTTCTACTAACACAGCTATCTTTTTCCCAAACTTCTTCAATAAAAGGAAAAGTCATTGATGAAAAAACAGGTGAAACTATACCTGAAACAGTTATAAAGATCAAAGGAGCAGCAACAGGTGTAAGTTCCGATATGGATGGTGAATTTAATCTTCCAAACATAGCACCCGGAAAATATGAGCTTGAATGCAAAGCGGCTTTTTATGATGTTAAAATTATTTCTGAGGTAGTTGTAGTAGCAGGCGAGCCTACAGTAATTACCATTGTCATGTCAACTGTTGAAAAAGATCTTGAAGTGGTTGAAATCGTAGCTACGCTTAATAAAGAATCTAACGTTGCTTTATTAGCGGAACAAAAGAACAATGCTAGTGTTTCTGACGGTATGTCTTCCGATAACATTAAAAAAACGCCCGATTCAAGAACAAGTGACGTTCTTAAAAGAATTAGCGGTGCAAGTATACAGGATAATAAATTTGTGGTGATTCGCGGTTTGAATGATCGTTACAATGCGGCTTATATTAATGGCGCACCATTACCAAGTTCAGAGTCTGACCGAAAAGCATTTGCTTTTGATATTTTTCCATCCAATATGTTGGATAATTTAGTGATTATAAAAACTGCTACTCCGGATCTTCCGGCTGAATTTGCAGGCGGTGTTATTCAGGTCAATACCAAAAATATTCCGGATCGAAATTTTATGAGCATTAGCGTAGCCGGTGGTTACAATAGTATTACTACAGGAAAAGATCAGGTATTTTATACCGGAGGAAAGAAGGATTGGCTTGGAATGGATGACGGATCACGTTCAATGCCCGAGGTTATTCCTTCGCAAGAAGATTTTCCTTCGAATATTCATGACCAGGCTAAACTTGCACAAGGTACCAGTGTGGATTGGAAATTATATGACAAAAAATTCTCCCCTAATTTTAGTTTTCAATACTCACTTGGACATACTTTTTGGCTAAAGAAAAGATCGGCCGATTCAACAGTTGCAGGAAAACCACTGGGCATTGTTATGGCTGTTACATACAACCGCACGAATAATTATAATGAAACTATGAGACGCGGTTATTCGGGAAATGTTGGTACACTGCCTTCGCAAATTGACTATGATTACCTTGATAAAGTATATGCCGAGCAGGTGCTTTGCGGAGCGCTGGCAAATGTATCATTCAAATTGAATGCCAACAATTCGTTTAGTTTTAAAAATCTTTTCAGTATTAACTCCGATGATCGTGTTATAAACCGTAATGGAGAAACTAATCCACTTGAAGCCAATCCAACTTTATTACTTTCAAATGCACGATGGTTTACCGGCAATAAAATTTATTCGGGTCAGTTAAGTGGCGACCATTATATTTCAAAAATTAAATTACGTGCCAACTGGACCGGTTCTTTAAGTCAGATCCAACGAACAATACCAAATTTGAGAAGAACTATCTACACGCGATTAAAAAATATTAATGACCCTTCAGATCCATATCCTTTAGATACCGTTTACACGGCAAATATAGCAAACTCCAATGTTGGACCTGATTATGGCGGAGGAATGTTCTTTTCGCAAAACGATGAAAAGATCTATAGCTTTAAAGGAGATGTTAAATATACATTCACCGTTAGAGATAAAACTATAAAGAAGAATGAAATATTTAAAACCGAAATAAAACTGGGCGGATTCTACCAACAACGTTCACGTAAATTTTTTGCACGACAATTGGGCTACACACGCTATGGTGTTTCAGGTGGAGGTATTACTTTCAAGGATTCACTTCTTCTTTTAGATGATAATTCAATATTTGACAATGCCAATATGGGACTCATTGCTCCTGGTGTAGGAGGATTCAAACTTATTGACGGAACAAAACCTTCGGATAAGTATACCGCTTCTTCAAGTTTGCAAGCCGCATATTTAATGCTTGATCATAAGTATAAGTTCATCCGTTTGGTTTGGGGCGTACGATTGGAAAATTTCAATCAGAAATTGAACGCGAAGTATTCCACAATAGATTCGGTTGCCATAAACACAACAACGTTGGATGTACTTCCATCAGCCAACCTTATTCTTGCACTTAATGATAAACAAAATTTACGTTTAAGTTATTCGCAAACATTGAATCGTCCGGAGTACAGAGAACTTGCCCCGTTTGCGTTCTATGATTTTAATACACAGTTCGTGATCTCGGGTGATACATCATTACGCAGAGCAAAAATTTATAATCAGGATATTCGTTATGAATTTTATCCGGGCAGAGGGCAGTTGTTATCTGTTTCGGGATTTTTCAAACAATTTATTGATCCTATTGAACAAATATCACGTCCCGATGTTACCAGTGAAGTATCGTTTCGTAACGTTGCAAAAGCAACCAGTCACGGAGTGGAGCTTGAGTTTCGTACGCTTTTAGGTTCATTGTTCAAGGCTGATTCTTCAAAATTTCTGAATAACCTTACTGTATTCGCAAATCTTGCAGTCATTCGTTCAAAAGTGAATGTTGAGGAAATTATTGGTAGCGCGTATTCATCAAGACCGCTACAGGGACAATCGCCCTATGTATTGAATGCAGGTATCCAATATTTCGACCGTGAATTGGGAATGTCATTTTCGGCCAGTTACAATAAGATCGGAAACAGGATATCAATTGTTGGAAACGTGAATGAACCAGATCTATGGGAAGAAGGTAGAGCATTTTTTGATCTTCAACTTACAAAAAACCTTTGGAAAGACAGGATAGAGATCAAATTTAATGCGCAAAATATTCTTGCTCAACAACAGAACTTTTATCAGAACCGCGACCTTGATCCATCTGCCGAAAGCGGTATAAAAGGTGCTATGAATTCGCTTTTAACAGGCGATAGTAACAATGAAACCGGATATAGTGCAACTGAAGATGATCTGATATGGTCAACAAAATTTGGAAGGGTTTATTCCTTGTCAGTTACCATTAAATTTTAAGTGTTACTTAACCTAAGTATTGTTTCATGTATTCATGCAGAATACTAAACATTAACTTAACACATAGGCTATTCTCGTCATGTTTCTTTAATAGACACATAAGGTAACAGTAATTCAG
>JAYUZA010000246.1:0-6007 GCA_043752145.1 Flavobacteriales bacterium | reverse complement strand
AATACGAACTACGATATGAATTCCAAAACTCTATAGAAGCGACCTTAACATAACACCACGGGTTTTAAAGCAAATTAAAAGTCCCATGAGGACGAACTGTTTGTAATAGTAAAGCACCAGGTAAACCCAAAAGCTCCGTAGGAGCGACCTGTTAAACACGTTTGATCATCCAAAATATTCTCACACCTTTAACAGCCTTTTACAAAACTTAACAATTGCCGTTTACGCCAAATAATTACACGTCAACAAATAATAAAGCGTCTTTCTTAAAATAAATCCACCATTCTACTTTAGCGTAAAATCTGCGTTATGCTAAAAACGATAAAAACTCTGCTCCTCATTTTGTCATCCATTCTAATTGCCAGTTGCGAACCACCCACCACCGGAAAAAAAGATAAATGGACCAAAAAATCGTGCCTTTTTGAAATGCCCAAAAAAGAAATTTTGACCCGTAAAGGAATTGATTCGGTGCTTGCTCAATTCAAACAGGTCGAATTTAAAGAACTTGATTCGGCTTACATATGCTACAGCGATCCCAAATGTAAATTCTCAAAACAATTAAAAGGCCTTACCTATTACCTTGTTAAAGGCGAACAGGTTTTTATTCCCATTGTTGGAAAATACAGGATCAATCAATTTATTGTACGCGACCATTATTACCAAAACAACATGAAAGATATTTGCGGGAACAAAACGCAATATTGGCTGGTGGATAAAAAAATGCTTTATATGATGCTTGACCTTATTCAGGCACTTGACAAAAAAGGATATGATAAATATGCGTTTAGCATCAATACAGGTCACCGACATCCGCAATACAACGAACATAAAGCAAAAGGCGCTAAATTTTCTCAACATATTTTTGGACGGGCTTGTGATATTTCGGTCAAGGACATTAATAAAGACCATATAGCCGATAAACGCGACAAGAAAATCGTATTAGCTATGTTAGAAAAGATAGTAGGAAGTAAAGGCGGGCTAGGAAAATACCCTGAAACTATGGCCGTGCATTTTGATTGCAGGGGGCACAGGGCGAGGTGGAATCATCAATGAGGAATTTAACTCCATTATAATTTTAACCTTAAGGTGTCGTTGAACTTCGTTTCAAATATGGAAATTTTAAATAATGAAATATATTGAACTTAATCGTTCGATCCTAATATTTTTCTTTTTGAAATTTCACTATTTAAAATTATGCGGAATGCACAATTTTACTAAAGGAATCCACATCCAAACTTGCTCCACCAACCAAAACACCATCAATATCCATTGCTTCCATTAATTCCTTTGCGTTGTTTTGCTTTACGCTTCCACCATAAAGAATATGAACTTTGTCGGAAACCACTTGTTTATAATGAACCCTGATATAATCGCGAATGAATGAATGCATTTCGCTTGCCTGCTGTGTAGTGGCGGTTTTACCGGTGCCAATAGCCCAAACTGGTTCGTATGCAATTACCACACGCGAAATTTCATCCGACAATAGGTCAAAAAGACAATTGCGCAATTGCGCTTCAACAAATTCATTATGCTTTCCAAATTCACGCACTTCCAACGATTCACCCACACATAAAATTGGTGTGATATTATGTTTAAGAAGAGATCTTAGTTTGGCGTGACATTCAGTGTCACTTTCATGCAAATGTTGTCTGCGTTCGCTGTGACCCACCAAACAATATTTTGCACCAATAGAGTCCAACATATCTGCCGAAATTTCGCCTGTTAAAGCACCTTGCTCATTTCCACTGCAGTTTTGCGCACCATAAAACAATCCTTGTTTTTTATATTCGGGATTTTGTAAAAATGATTCGAGATAAATAACCGGAGGAATTATTACAACATCAGACTTTTCAGAATTGATCTCCATCTTACATAACTGACTCATCAACGCTTTTGCATCACTGGCAGTTTTATGCATTTTCCAATTTCCTGCAATTATTTTCTTTCTCATGACCGCAATCGTATTCGTGGATCCAGAATTCCATACACAATATCAACAATGATATTTAAAAACACGAACATACTTGAAATTACCAATACGCTGCCAATTACCAATGGTAAGTCGTCATAAAATACGGCTTCAAACACTTCCTTTCCTATCCCGTTCCATGCAAAAACTTCTTCAATAAAAACTGCTCCGGCCAACAAACTGCCAAACCACCCCGACAATGCCGTTACAACCGGATTCAAGGCGTTTTTTAAGGCATGACGAACCAAAACCTTGAAATTAGATAAGCCTTTTGCTTTTGCCGTACGAATATAATCCTGACTCAACACTTCCAACATTGAACTGCGTGTTAATTGCAATACAATGGCTAAGGGCCTTATCCCTAACGCAATTGTTGGCAATATCAAATTCTTCCATCTATACACTTCATAGTAATCCCCATTCTCGGTCACCACGGGTTCAACAAGCGAACCCGCCATATTGAGTCCCGTTCCCGGTAATTCAAAATAATTACCGATCAAAGGCAAAGCATTGTAACCGGCCATACCGTTTACCATGAAACCAATTATCCATAAAACAAATCCATATGTCAAACCTTTAAACGCGCATTCAAACATGAATGAGAATGAAAATTTTCCAAGGATTTGTTTTCGTGAAAATTTATTTAGACTGACCCCTACAAGTAAACCAATGACAAGAAAAGCCACAGGCATAATTGGAATCGAGGTGGTCTTGAACCAAATGTAGCCTCCTATCCACGCTATAACCAATCCCACAAAGTAGGACGGGCCTGAAATACCTAAAATTGCAACGGTTGAACAAAAATTATCGAAGAACCCTCCTTTGTTCACAGCGGCAATAATTCCCATAAAAATTCCGAGTATTGAAGCCAACAACATTGAGGAAAGTGCCAGAATAATTGTGCCCGGCAGCGATTCGGCAATAATGGTGGAGACTTTTTCGTTGAACCGGTATGACCTTCCTAAATAAGGCAACTTAATTACTAACGCATCCCCCCCTATGCTAAAAAGCTTTGTGTACGAATACTTGGCCGTGTCTAAAAACGTATGACTGCTTGAATCGGTTTCGCTATGCATGCTTATGGGCGAAATATCATTCAAGTACAATAAATATTGCTTGTACACCGGCAGGTCCATTCCAAGGTCTTTTCGAATGGCGCGTAATATATCTTCGGTAGCATTATTACCACCCAACATACGGGCAGGATCACCGGGTTTAATTTGAAATAAAAAAAAGATAACCGTTATCACGCCAAACATGACAAGGAAACCATACGCTAACTTTTTTAAAAAAAATCTAAACACTTCCTATTTCTCCGTACTGATTAATTCTTTTATATCACTAAACTCAGGCAATGAATTATTATGCCATTTACCGAGTATAATTCCTTTTTTGATGAGCAATAATCCGGGATTTGAGCGAACCATTGGTTTTAAAATCCCCTGCTCATCACCATTCACAAATACAAAAGAGGACTTATGGGTTTTATTGAACGCATCGTAATCATCTTTCCCGGCATTGGTAGCAACATAAAAAAGATCACCGTTTTTAAATGCTTCTTTTTGCAAATTTTTTAGTTTTTCAATGTTCTCCGGTTTTGTCTCTTTTAAATTACACATCACCACCAATAAAATATTTTGTGTTGGGTTATTTACGATAAACTGGCCCAGATCAACTTGGCCGCTGTCACTTTCAAAGTACAATGATAACGCAGGAATTGGCGGAATGTATCCGTCTGAAATTTTTATTTGATTTGGATCAGCTGATTTAAATTCCCATGGATCAACCTGCAATTCCTTTTTTGCCAACCATTCATCGCTGCGCAATGCCATTTCTTTACCTGTTGTTTTGTTTTTAATGTGATACATAAACGCAAAAACAGGAGGTTTTAAACCGAGCTCCTCGGCACTCTTCATTTGCTCAGGAATGCTTTTGCCAACGGCATACGGTGTAAAATCCTTTACAGGTAAATAATTATACGTATACCAGGCAAATCCGAAAGAAGCAATAGCCATAGCTCCTGCAATAGACCATTCGGAATTCAGTAATTTTTGTTTTCGCGTCTTCAATAATAAATAAATCCCGAAACATACGACCGAGAAAATAACCGGGAACCACCATTGGAAGAAATAACCCGCGAATAAAACCAGCATCAGGAATGCTCCTGATAAAATGATCATATCCTCTTTTTTCGAATTTAACTTAATGCGTTTTAATCCGATGAATAAAATTAATGTGAAGAACAATAATACAGCATCTTTATAAAAACTTTCCCAAGGTGTTAACGAACGACCAATGGTTCCTTTAAGCGCATCGCCAAAACAACCGCAATCGGTGACGCATTGCACGGGATGTTCCACTTTTTTGCCCATCTCTACAACAGTATAGGTCGCGTTAGGGTCGCAGGTAGCGGTATAGAACGTAAGTCCAAGGAAGAACAAAGTCAATAACAGCAATAACCAAACCGTTAGTTTTGGTTTACCGCCAAATAAAATTGCGAAGCCCAGGATCATTTCGCCACAACAAACAAGAATGGCAACCAAAAGTGAATAGGGCTCAAAAAATGTCCAACCCAAAGCACCTTCTGAGAAATACTCTTCCATCTTGTATGAGAACCCCAAAGTATCGTTGGCTTTTACCATTCCCGACACAATAAACAGTGAACCCACAAAAATGCGGGAGAAAATACTCAATCCTGAAAAAAATTTAGTTCCCATAATTTATTGTTTTCTTCAAAAATAGATTCACGTTCTGTTCCTTTTTCAATTTTAACAAGACATTAACCTTGTTGCAACTATTTTATCTATTCCTTTTCTCGCCAAGACGCCAAGACGCAAAAAACAGCGACTTTGCGCGCAATAATTAACCTTGTTGTCGTAAAAGTATCAAAGCAAAAATAGAATAATTCAGCATATCTGCATAACCAGCTTCAATTCCTTCCGAAACAATGGTCTTTCCTGCATTATCTTCAATTTGTTTAATGCGCAATATCTTCATAAGTATCAGGTCGGTTAGTGACGAAACGCGCATCTCGCGCCACGCTTCACCATAATCGTGATTCTTTTTTATCATCAGATCACGCGTCTCAAATGCGTGTTTGTTGTATAAATTTAGGGCTTCATCGGCCTCAATGTCCATATTACCCTCTAAACCCAGTTCACATTGAATTAATGCCATAACCGAATAATTCACGATCCCAATAAATTCGTCATGAATGCCCTCACCAACTTTTGAAACCCCTTTTTCCTGAAGTGTTCTGATGCGTTGGGCTTTAATAAAAATTTGATCGGTTAAGGATGATGGTCTTAGGATACGCCAGGCCGTTCCATAGTCCTTGGTTTTCTTGAAAAATAATTCCCTGCAATTATCTAATTCTAAATTATACTGTTGGAGTGTTTTTTCCATTAAGTTTGCTCATCTATGGAGCGTGAAGATACATTTTTTAGGCGTTCGCACTGTATGACCATAAACGGACGAATTTTCAACATGGATAAGTCGTTAGTCATGGGTATTATAAATGCTACGCCCGACTCGTTTTACGCCAACAGCAGAGTTAATTCGGTTACAGAAGCGACTCAACTGGCTGAAAAACAATTGTCGGAAGGAGCCGATTGGTTGGACATCGGGGCCGCATCAAGCCGGCCTGGAGCTAACATTATTGACACCTCAGCGGAAGAAAAAAGGTTGATCCCCATCATAAAAGCTCTGGCTAAATCGTTTCCACAGGCCATTCTTTCGGTTGACACGACAAATGCAGCGCTTGCAAAAATGGCCATTAACGAAGGTGCTTCCATTATCAACGATATAACAGGCGGGAATACCGATGCTGAAATGCTTTCAACAGCAGGGAAGCTGGGTGTTCCGTTTATCGCCATGCATTCAAGAGGGAATTCACTAACCATGACCGAACTTACGCAGTATAATAAGCTACCCGATGATATAATTCAATGGTTCTTGAATGAGAATAAAAAATATGTGGCTGCCGGAATTAAAGATATAATACTTGATCCGGGAATAGGATTTGCCAAGACAGGTGAA
>JAYUZA010000245.1:0-2268 GCA_043752145.1 Flavobacteriales bacterium | reverse complement strand
GACGTGCCAATGAGTTGTATTTTCGTTTGTACGAATTAGGGTGGTACGAAACTGTAAACGAAATGCCAAAGGAAGGTTTCGAACATTTACGTGAAGCTTATAGCGTAACCAAAGAAGCAGACCCTTTACGCATGGAATTACTTATTTGGATGGGCAATACGTATAGCCGCAGAAAAGATTATCAAACAGCACTTACTTATCTATTAAAAGCTTCGCGTTATGCTGACAGCTTGAATGCCGAAGAGCCTAAATACGATACCTACCGTTATGCCGCCTATTGCCACCGTGAATTAGGTAATAAGGATACTGCACTTGTCTACATGGAACGTGCTATTAAATTTTATATTCGCAACAAAAATTTTGATCGCATACATTTCCTGGCAGCCGATATCCTCAATTGGCACGTGATAGACAGAAAATTTAAAGACGCAGAGAAGTATCTCGAACTTTTATTGGATACAACTGAATTTAATTATAAAAGACGCGAAGACCTGCGAACCTATGTTGACCTTGCTGTTTACAAATACTATTCGGCTATTGGTGATTATAAGCGCAGTCTGATTTTTTTAAATGACAGGCTTGAGGCAGAGGATAGTATTAAGAGTCGAAACGAACGCCTGAATTTAGGAGAACAAAACCTGCGCATGAATTTTTTAAAGCAACGCGAGATCCAACGTTTGCTGCAGAAGCAAAAGGACCTTGAAGCCAATACCAAACTTGAACGCGAACAAAATTTTGTTTGGTTAATGTCGGGTATCGTTATTTTGGCAATTATTCTTTTGTTTTTCAGCATCCGCAATGCGCGGCAACGAAAAGCAGCATTTAAAGAAATAAGTGTGCAAAAAAATGAAGTGGAGAAACAAAAATCATTGGTAGAAACCAAGAACAAGGAAGTAACCGACTCCATTCACTATGCGCAGCGTATTCAAAGTGCTTTGATGGCACATAAAGACAGTTTGGATGAGTTTATGCCCGATAATTTTATTTATTTCAAACCAAAGGATATTGTGAGCGGTGATTTTTACTGGACCAGTAAAATTTCAGGTGTAAAGGATAAATACTTTTTGGCGGTTTGTGATAGTACCGGACATGGTGTACCCGGTGCGTTTATGAGTTTATTAAATATTGGATATTTAAACGAGGCTATTAAGGAAAAAGATATTATTGATACGGCTATGGTATTTGATTATGTGCGCATGCGTTTAATCAAAGCCATTGGAAGGGAAGACCAGCGCGATGGATTTGACGGAACACTCATGTGTTTTGATCCGGTGCAAATGAGCATTACCTACACAGCGGCCAATTCATCACCCTTGCACTTTACGCCCGATGCCTCGGGAGGCGCAATAGTTAAATTACCGTTTGATCGTATTCCTGTTGGTCAGGCACCAACCTTACGACCTTTTGTAACACATACTATCAAAGTGAAAAAGGGAGATATTATTTTTATGAGTACCGATGGTTTTGCCGATCAGTTTGGTGGCGAGAAGCGCAAAAAATTCATGAGCGCGAATTTAGAAACGCATTTATTAAAACACTCGCATTTACCAATGGCCGAACAAATGCAAAAGTTGGATAAGGTTTTTATGGAATGGAAGGGTAGCATTGACCAGATTGACGATGTATGCGTAGTTGGGTTTAAAATTCAAGAAATTATTTCGCATACGAGTCAGCCTGCCTTGAGCATCATAAAAAAAACAAATTACTGACGAAGGGATGTGTGTGTTGTTGGATTCACAATTTAGTTAGAATCAAAACCACCCTGAGTAGCTGCCCGAATGGATTTATGTTTATTCTTAAAACTAAACCGGTAAATAATAATTTAAAAATATAAATATGAAATTAGTTGTCGCATTTTTAGCTTTTGTCCTTACATCATTTATTATTAGCGAAAAAGTTAATTATAAAATTAAAGCGGGTCGTACTTATGCCATTACGCAAAAAAAATATTACAAAAATCCCGAATATAAAGACACGGCAACCAAGTATGATAATGTTAATTTGGGTCCGCTGATGGATGAAACGTATATTGACGATCCGGATATCAAAACACTGAGCGATCTGAAGAAATTTTATCCCATAAATGAAAAAGCCGCTGGCGACAGTTATTGGGATAAAAGAATAAGTTTGAAAGGAGCAAAATACGCTCTGGCAGTATTTAAAAACGGATTTAAAATGCCTATAGTTGTTACAAGTAATAAAATGGTTTTTTCTTTTTTGATCGAAGAAGGGTCGTTGGCATTTGATATTAAAACCGTTGATGTATTG
>JAYUZA010000244.1:0-6029 GCA_043752145.1 Flavobacteriales bacterium | reverse complement strand
TGATGCAAAATTAAAAGTATCGGATGCAGTTGATAAAGCAAGTAATGATCTACCAAAGGATCTTCCACGCGATCCATCCATCATGGAGATCAATTTTTCGGAATTTCCGATTATGAACATTAACCTTGCGGGACCTTATGATCTTAAACAATTGAATTATTATGCCGAATTGTTACAGGATCGTGTTGAGGGATTAAAAGAAATAACACGTGTTGACCTTATCGGTTCCCCCGAACGTGAAATTCAAATTAATGTGGACATGCTAAAAATGCAGGCCGCAACATTGACCCTTGGCGATGTAGAACGCGCCATTGCATTTGAGAACATGACCATTAGTGGTGGTACAATTGATATGAATGGTTCAAAAACAATTGTGACTGTTAAAAAGGAATTTACCGATATGGAAGAAATTGAAAATCTTATCATAAATTCAATGTCGGGTGTTAGTGTTCCCTTAAGTAAAATTGCCACGGTTGATGATACAACAAAAGAACAAGAGAGTTACGCACGCATGAACGGTCAAGGCGTAATTACCTTAAATGTAGTTAAACGAGCCGGTGAGAACCTGATTGAAGCATCTGATAAAATTCAGGTGTTGATAAAGGAAATGCAAAAAAAGGACTTTCCCAAGAATCTGGATATTGTTATTACCGGTGATCAATCAGATCAAACGCGTGTAACGCTTCATGATTTGATCAATACAATCATTATTGGGTTTATATTGGTAACGCTGGTGCTTATGTTTTTCATGGGCGTTAATAACGCTCTGTTCGTTGCCATGTCGGTACCGCTTAGTATGTGTATAGCGTTTATTATGATGCCCGGACTTGACTTTACCTTAAACATGATCGTATTGTTCGCGTTTTTGTTAGCACTGGGAATCGTGGTGGACGATGCTATTGTTGTAATTGAAAACACGCATCGTATTTTTGATAATGGAAAAGTGCCCATTGAAAAGGCTGCGAAAATAGCTGCAGGCGAAGTATTTTTACCGGTATTGTCGGGTACCCTTACAACTTTAGCTCCATTTATACCGTTGGCCTTTTGGCCGGGACTAATTGGTAAGTTCATGTTTTATTTACCCATTACACTTATTGTAACATTAATGGCATCATTAGTTGTGGCATACGTAATCAATCCTGTATTTGCCGTTGATTTTATGAAGCCGCATCATGAGGGTCCAAGAAAAAAATGGAAAAAAGGAATGACAACTAATTCAATTTTATTTTTAGTTGGTGCGGTTCTGTTTTATGCCGGTGGCAATTTTGGAGTAGGTAATTTCATTGTATTTATATACCTGTTTTACTTATTAAACAACCTTGTATTGGTAAATGTAATTGAGAAGTTTCAAAAGAAGACCTGGCCGGGTATACAAAAGAGATATGTCAAATTTTTGGGATTTTTCCTTCGTAACCCTTGGCGAACTGTGCTTGGAACATTTCTGATCTTTATCTTATCCGTTGGTTTGCTATTTACGGGCAGGTCAAAAGTTGTGTTTTTTCCTAAAGGTGAACCCAACTTTGTATACACATATATCAAATTGCCGGTTGGAACATCACCCATTTATACCGATTCAATAACAGGCATCGTAGAAAATGAAATTACCAAAGTGGTTGGAAAAAACAATCCGATCATATCATCTATTATATCAAATGTAACTGTTGGTGTAACCGATCCTGCCGAAGGTCCCGGACCTGCAGCGCCAAACAAAGGAAAAGTTTCGGTAGCGTTTGTAAAGTCATCTGAACGTGAAGGAAAAAGCACTTCCGATTATTTGGATAAAATAAGGAAGGCTGTAAAAAATCTGGTGCCAGGAGCTGAAATTACCGTTGATCAGGAACAAGCAGGACCACCAACCCAAAAACCGATCAACATCGAAATTTCGGGTGACAATATTGACTCCTTAATTAAAGTAGCCGATAGTGTACGAAATTATTTGCGAAGAAAAAATGTGCCGGGAGTTGAGGAATTGAAATCCGATTTTGAAAGTGGTAAACCTGAATTGGTTTATGATATTGACCGAATGCGTGCACAACAGGAAGGCGTAAGCGCAGCACAAATTGGTATGGAATTAAGAAATGCTGTTTTTGGTAAAGAGGTTTCAAAGTTCAGAGATGAAAATGATGAATATCCCATCATGGTACGTTATCGCTTTGATCAACGAAACAGTGTTGAACAACTTTCCAATTCGCGTATTACGTTCAGGGATATGAATATGGGAGGACAAATACGAAGCATTCCAATTTCATCCTTCACCAAAAAAATTGACACCACATCGTTTGGAGCAATTAAACGCAAGAATTTGAAACGCGTAATTACAATTTATTCAAATGTATTAGGTGATTTCAATGCAAACGAAGTTGTAGCCGATGTACAGGATCAAATTGATGAATTTGAAAATAAAAACAAAACTGAGGGCGTGACCATTAAAATGACAGGTGAACAAGAAGAACAAGCTGAAACAGGAGCATTTTTAGGAGGTGCGTTATTAACCTCATTAGCTTTGATCTTTTTAATTCTTGTTAGTCAGTTTAACTCTCTTGGAAAACCCATCATCATTTTAATTGAAATTTTATTCAGTATTATTGGTGTGTTTTTAGGTGTTGTTAGTTTCGGGATGGATATGTCCATCATCATGACAGGAATCGGTGTTATTGCACTTGCGGGAATTGTTGTGCGAAACGGGATCCTTCTTGTTGAATTTACCGAAGTACTAAAAGAACGTGGTTACTCAACGTATGATGCGATTGTAGAAGCCGGAAGAACGCGTATGACACCTGTTATATTAACTGCAACCGCTGCAATTTTAGGTTTGTTCCCGTTAGCTGTAGGATTAAATATTGATTTTGGAAAATTGTTTACCGAATTCAATCCGCATATTTGGTTTGGTGGCGACAGTGTTGCTTTTTGGGGACCTTTGTCGTGGACAATGATATTTGGTTTAAGTTTTGCAACATTCTTAACACTCATCTTAATTCCGATCATGTATTTATTGTTGGCACGCACCAAAAAACATGGTGAAGTATTGTTCGCGTTTTTGGGATGGCATCCAATTTTATTATATTTGCCTTTCACGGTACTAATTGCAAAATTGGTTTGCTGGTTAGCTTACCGCGATACGCGACCTAAGTTAAAAGACGTAGAATTATAAAAAATGAATTATTAAAAGCAACCGTTTAAGTTTAAATACGTCAATGTTGAGTAATTGAAAGAATTTTTCGATATCCTTAAAAGAGGATTCCTTGAATGATAAACTTTGCTCAGCACACACTTAAACCAAATAAAAGGGTTGTAAAACAATTTTATTCTTACCGAAAAACCCTGGTCCGTCCGCTAACGGATCAGGGTTTTTTTTGTTAAAAGCAATCGACCACAACGTTACATATTTGTTTTATATTTATTCCATGAGCCTATTCTTTTGAGATAGAATCTCTTATGAATTTTTTGTAGTCCGATATTTCGCTTGTTCATACCAATAATTTTAATATATTTGATTTATGCGTATACTTAAAAAATTATCGTTAGGGATCTTATTCCTCACAATGGTTCTTGTTACAGGAACCAAAGAATTAAAGTCACAAGATCTCTCGTTGACCATGTGTTTTGAATCGAAGCCGGTTATGTGTTCGGTGCCCGACTCATCCGTTGCAACAACTCCGATTTATAATTATGGCCCCTTCGGAGTTTTTGTTGATTCGGTAATGCTTTACTATGATTTTGGGGACGGAACCGATTCAACGGTGTGGATGGTATTGACTCTTCCGGCCGGTGGTGTATATACCTATTCGATGAGTCATACTTATACCGCGCCCGGCATATATACAAAGACCATTAGCATATATTATCCGGGTTCAATCGCGCCTGCCTCATCAAACGACACGGTTACATCAACCGTAGTAATGTCGCCCGGCTGTGGAACTATTTATGGCAAAACATATATTGATAATAATTCTAATTGCGTGTTTGATACGGGCGATGACACCCTTCGTTATTTCCCTGTGTATTTAGTGGATTCTTCGGGTATACTTACAGCCATTGCTATTTCCGATTCATTGGGTGATTATAGCATGACTACAGCTGCAGGCTTCGGTTATATTGCAAGTGTAACGGCCGGGGCATTCCATTTAGTTAATAGCTGTCCCGCCAGTGGCATGTATGGTTTTACAGCAACTGCCGGTGCTGTTAATTATGATTTTGGAATGGAATGTTCGCCCGGTTTTGATGCCACTGTTAATGCATCGGCAACCCTGGCAGTTCCCGGATCAAATTTATATACATCCTTATATGCACAAAATTTATCATGTACACCAGCCGTAAGTGGTACCATTACTTTAAATCATGATGCCTTACTTATCTACGCAAGCAGTACAACTCCACCTGCAAGCAGCACTGCAACAAGTCTAACCTGGAATTATAGTAATTTAAATCTGCAAACCGGTGCTCCCTTACTCAACGGCATTCTTGAGAACATAACTTTTCTTGTAAACCCTGGTGCAATGTTAGGTGATACTTTATTTTTTGTTGCCGACATTACACCTGTGACCGGTGATGTTGATTCGAGCAACAATTTATTTTCATTCTATAGGATCGTGTCGGCTCCGTTCGATCCCAACATCAAAGAAGTTTCACCTGTGGGAACAGGTTCGTTCGGTTTCATTCCACCCAATACAACACTCATCTACACGGTACATTTTCAAAATACGGGAACCGCACCTGCCATTGATGTAAAAGTTGTTGATACGCTTGATACGGATCTTGACCTGAGTACTTTTCAATTCGTTGGCAGCAGTCATTCAATGACAGCATCGGTTACCGAGGGAAATATATTTACTGCTATGTTTGACGACATTTATTTACCAGATAGCACTACTAACGAACCTGCAAGTCATGGTTGGTTCACCTACAAAGTAACAGCAAAAGCAGGGTTAAGTGAAGGAACTCCGATTGAAAACACTGCACACATATTTTTCGATTTTAATCCGGCCATTATTACCAATACAACATTAAATACCATTGATATTTTTTCAGGAATAATCACACCTGAAAAAGGAAAAACCAACGGCATGCAGCTTTATCCTAATCCATCGAGCACAAACATTACCCTTAAACTTGAAAAGGGGATTAATGCGAGTATTTTAGTTATTGATGCTACAGGAAAAATTGTTATGACAAGTGCGATTAATGGAACCACATCAACGTTAAATGTTGAGCAATTACCTTCAGGAATTTATCAGGTAATAATTCCCGGAACGAATGCACTTCAAACACGCTTTCAAAAAATAAAATAACGTTCAATTATTATAGACTTTCGTTACTCCCCCGCAATCTTGAATTCATCCAAGGCTCGGGGATTTTTTATGCCTTTACTGAACCAAATCCAAGTTCCAGCTTTTGTCGTATTTTAAGTATCTAATTCGCTACTTTAAGTTAAATCATTGTTTATCAATAAATTAAATTTTTTTGCTTCTTTGTGAAATAAGCTTTTTGTTTAACTATCTTTATAAAACATTAAACAAAAAATGTCGACTTATTCAATTCATTATATAGAACAATTAACCGGTATTAAGGCACACACCGTGCGCATATGGGAGCAACGTTATGAAATCATAAAACCATATCGCAGCAAAACCAATATCAGATCATATAGCGATGAACAACTAAAAAAATTACTCAACATCTCAACATTGCTTTTTGCCGGATACAAGATCGGGAATCTGGCGCGAATGAATGATACCGAAATAAATTCCCTCATTACGACCGTAGGCGAAAATCATTCCAACAAAACAATTCATTTATCGGCAACGCTTAATTCGTTTATCGCAGCGGCATTGGCCTATGACGAAAAATTATTCAATCAATTATACACCGGGGCTCTGGAGCAATATGGCATTGAAACCACTTATCAGCAGCTATTGTATCCGCTTTTAATTCGTATCGGCACTTTATGGAATATTGATGATATGATCCCCGCACAGGAACACTTTATTACCAACCTCATAAAACAAAAATTATTTGCGACTTTTGATAAA
>JAYUZA010000243.1:0-6046 GCA_043752145.1 Flavobacteriales bacterium | reverse complement strand
ATGCAGGCGTTGAAAAACACCAAAAAGTTTATCGGCATAATGCATATCAAATCCAACGCCATTATCCTTTATATAATATTCATTCATGTCGCCATTTTGTTTGGAACCTATTTCAATTTCAACAAGGGCGTTTTTAGCTGTGAATTTTACCGCATTTGATATAAGGTTTGCCCATACCTGGCGTATTAAGGCGTGATCTGCATAGGCGGGACTTAGTGTTTTTATTTTTACATTTATTTTTGAGAGTAATTCATGTGGAATGACCTCATTGCTTACATCCTTAACCAGCATATTCATATCTGTTAGTGAAGTTGAAAGTTCTTTTTTTCCCAGTTTGGAGAACGAGAGAAGGTCATCAATGAGTTCGCCCATGCGTTTTGAATTGTGCAAAACCGCGCTTATGGTTTTTTTTCCTTCTTCATCAAGTTTTTCATAATAATCTTCTTCCAAAATTTTTGTATAACCGTGAATAGCCCTTAAAGGTGCGCGCAGGTCATGTGAAATGGAATACGAAAATGATTCAAGTTCATGATTCAATGCCGCAAGTTGGGTCTGATTTTTTTCTATTTGTTCAATGTAACTTTTTAATTCCTCACTTAAGGTGTTTAGTCCAACGCCAATAGCATCCAATTCATCTCCTTTATTGGTTATTGCTATTTGATCTGAAAAATCAAGCATAGTATACTTTAGTAGAATATTTAGTATATGGTTTATGCGTGCATCGCTATGTTCAACAAGGCGTATTTTTTCTTCCAGCTTTTCTTCCAGTTTTTCTTTCACGATCTCGGCATCCTTAAGACCCTTTTCATTTGATAGCATGAGTTCGGTTACGTCCTTTACCTGGTGAATAATGTAGATAATTTGGTTATTAGTGATAAGCGGAGTGTTAACCGGACTCCAATAGCGCACTTCAAATCCACCACCGTGAGCAATCGGCCGTTGAATATCATATTTTTGGATGACCATGGCATTCATTTTTTTTGTTGCGATTACTTGCAAGATCGATTTTTGCAAATTACTTGAGCCATCAGCAGCAATGTCATCGGGATTGTCGGGAAAAACATGGAATAAATTTTTGCCAACGATCTCTTCTCTCTTCGTCATAGTAGCCTTTAAATAAGCGTCACTCGCTTCAACTATGGTATAATACGGAATGTTTGGCTTTAAAATAAGGTATAGACCCGGAAGCCCTTCAAATAAGCCGCGGTAATCGATACCAATCGTTGTTTCTGTTTTGTCCATTCAGTAATATATCGAGTGTTAATTCATTAAAGGTTATTGTAAAAATCTTTTTAGCCACGCTTTAGCATCTTTTTCGTTTTTGAACATTTTCGTGGGATAGCTTGGTGGCTTAAGACTAAAAAATAGATTAGCGATCATGCGGCTTAAAGGTGAGCGACTGAGCATAGCTAACGCTATAATTAATTTTGGTAATTCAGCTGCTGCAAATTCCCGCACCTCTTTTGAGGCCGGTGTTGCTTCGGTAATGTCGGCCAGCATACAAAATTTTTTTCCGTCATTAACTCTTCTGTACTTTTCCAATGATTCTTTCGCCTCTTCAAGTGTTTGAGGTAAATGTTTTTTTGTGATAGAGCATAAGATCCCGTTTTCATCAAACCACATGGTTGACGTTGGCCAATCATATAACTTTACGTTTTCAGGAATTTCCATGATCAATCATTTTTAGAAAAAATCAGATATAGAAAGCAGGCTGCTTACTACTTAGTTTTCGATTTTTTTAAATATAGTGAAAGAAACCTGAACAAAATAGCGTCAGGCAAAAAATAGCGTAGAAATACGTCAAATTAGCGTATAAATACGTAGAAATATAGCTATTCTATAGTAAAAACGCTTATTTGTATATACAATTTTCGTTAGGACCTATTTTTAAACGGGCCCTTAAAATTCGTTTTTTCAATTCCCTTAAATTTCTTACACGGGTAACTAAATGGATTCATTAAAATTGTGTGTCCCATGGTTCAATCAGACATTTGTTCAAAATAAATTAAATAATTAAATCATGAAAACAACAAAACTAAGACACACTTTAAAAACAATGCTAATGACATCTGTCGTTTTAATAAGCATTAACGCATCTGCACAACATACAACTTGTAACGAACATTATAGACCCGGTCTTAATTTCAGTACATATGTTAATGGTAATGGTCATGGTGGCTTTTACAATGTTTCGGCAGTTCTTAATTCGCACAAAAACACTTTTTCTTTTGGTCCAAGTTGGCAGAAAGCACAAAGAAAGTTTGTTGGAGGCGAATTTCAGTATTCATATAAAGTAGTGGGAAGTAATCTTTCATGTGGAAATGAAACAGCGGAAGAGTATAGTTCAAATGAAGAGCTGCTCTTGTTTTTTACCACTAAATTTTACAGGAAGGCTACACTTAGTACCTCTACGCTTGAGGCTGAAGGAAGAATGGCTGATGAGGCAATGCAAGAACTTAAGTCGTTAAAATTAAATACGATCGAATCGTATGTTGGTATTGGATACAATTATTTGATAACGAAAAACATCAAAGTAAGATTTTTTATAGCCCTTGGAGTTTACGGTCATTTAAATTTTTCAGCGCCAACGATACATGAAAAAATGGCTCCTGTTCTTATGACCGGTATAGGGTTTGGATTCATTAAATAGATAATAAGAAAGGCGATAATAATTTAAATACTAGTCTATATGAAAAAGATATTAGTTATAGAAAACGAAAGAATGGTGTTTTTAGATATAAAGATCACCTTCACCAAACTTGGATACGAAGTTATTCATGGCAGTAAACATAATATTGGTCTTGTTGCTGAGTCAATAATAAATCCTGATCTGATTATTATGGATATTGTAAGTGTAATGAATATCGAAGGCGTATTGAAACTTTCATTAAGCAATTATTCGAAATTTAAAGATGTGCCTGTTATCTTAACCACAACTTGTTTTAAAAGCAGCATTAAGTTTTGCGTTAAAAATCGCATAAATTTAATTGGGGAGCTATATAAGCCGTATGAAGCAAACGGTCTGGTTGCTATTTACCACGCATTTCTTCGAAGCAGGGTAAACGGAGTGCCACAAAGTCAATCGCAAGAATATGCTTTTGCATATTGAACCCCTTACCTAAACTTATTCACATGGCAGAAATACTCTCCTTACTTTATTTAGGTCCCGATCTGAGCATCCTGATCGCTTTGTTTTTACGACCTTGAAAGTGTCTCTTCTCAAGGGCTTAATATCATAAAAATCACGAATATCCGTCTAAATTTATTTTAGCAGAATGCATTTTTTACCAATTACGGTATCGTAAAACAGGTAAATTTGCTACGAAACTCGTAAAAATGGTTATTTCGTACAATTGGCTTAAATCTTATTTACCCGAACTGATTCTAGATGTTCATGAAACCGCTAAAATCCTTACAGATATTGGCTTGGAGGTCGAATCTATTGAGGAATTTGAATCTATTAAGGGTGGTTTGGCCGGTCTTGTTATTGGGTATGTCGTTGAAAAAACTAAACATCCCGATGCCGACCGCTTAAGTGTTACCAAGGTAAAAGTAGACGATTCGGGCGCCTTGCATCAAATAGTTTGTGGAGCCCCTAACGTGGAAGTAGGTCAAAAAGTAATAGTAGCTCTTCCCGATACTACTATTTATCCGCTTGAAGGCGAATCATTTAAAATTAAATTATCCAAAATAAGGGGTATTGAGTCGGCCGGAATGATATGTGCCGAGGACGAAGTTGGTTTGGGTAAATCACATGACGGTATTTTGGTACTTCCCGATACTGCCCTTGTTGGTTCCAAGGTTTCCGATTTTTTCAACGTTAGTTCCGACAAGGTTATACACATTGGTCTTACGCCAAATCGTATTGACGCTGCTTCACATATTGGTGTGGCACGCGATCTGCGCGCTGCATTAATTCAACGCAACAAGTCAAAAATTAATTTAGATCTTCCAAAAATAAGTAAAATTGAAAAAACGTCTCAGCCATCCGTAATCATCACCATTGATTCGGTTGAAGACTGTAAAAAATATTTTGCACTTGAAATAAATGACATCACCGTTAAAAAATCACCCGATTGGTTGCGGTTTAAACTTGAGTCTATAGGAATTCGCTCTATTAACAGCATTGTGGATGTAACAAATTTTGTTTTACACGAATGCGGTCAGCCATTGCATGCATTTGATGCCGATAAAACAGGAGGCAAACAAATTCGTGTACGTAGAGCTACGGAAAATGAAAAATTCGTAACACTCGATGGTGTTGAACGCAAATTAACCGTTACCGATCTGGTTATTGCCGACAATGAAAAGCCCATGTGCCTTGCAGGTGTTTTTGGCGGTTTGCATAGCGGTGTAACCGAAAATACAAAGTCAATCGTATTGGAAAGTGCGTGGTTTAATCCGGTAGTTGTTCGCAAAACAGGCCGTAAACACGAATTACATACCGACTCTTCGTTCAGGTTTGAACGTGGTGTTGATCCTGAAATCACCTTGTGGGCATTGACACGCGCTGCTGATCTGATCCTGGAAATTTCGGGAGGAAAAATTAATTCGGGTTATAATTGTATCGAAAATAAATTTGACGAACAAAATATTAAGCTTGATATTAAAAAATTAAACGCATTTACGGGTCAGGAAATTCCGGTAAGTGAGGTTGAATCAATTTTGACAAACCTTGATTTTAAAATAAAGAATAAAAAAGATAACGACTGGGAAATATCTTCGCCTTTGTACCGTGTTGATGTAACACGTGCTGTTGATGTTTACGAGGAGATCTTGAGAATTTACGGGTATAACAACATTCATATTCCATCTAAGGTAAATGCAACGCCACAATTAACGCTTGCCAACGATCATGAGGCATTGCTTGAATCGGTGGCGCAATTTTTGGCAGATAAAGGTTTAACCGAGATCATGACAAATTCACTTGTTGCCAAACGTGTGAACGAATTAAATAAAGTTGAAAACAGCTATTCTGTTGAGTTGTTGAATCCTTTGAGCAGTGAGTTAGATGTAATGCGCAATTCAATTGTGTTTGGTGGTTTGCAATCCATCGCGTACAATATAAATCGCCAAAACCCATCCTTAGCTTTTTTTGAATTAGGTTACAGCTATTTGCAAAAAGATGCTGTGCGGATCGAAGAAAGAGAAATTGGCATTTGGATGACCGGTAAAAACAGTTTAACCGCCTGGAATGAAGATTCAACCAATGTTGATTATTATGCTGTAAAAGGAATCTGTGAGTCATTGTTAACACGTTATACAAAAACCAAATTGACTTCAGCTTTCGGAGCTGAGCATACTTTTTTACGCGATGCTTTTGCAATTGAAGTAGGGTCAAAGGCATTGGTAATTGGTG
The DNA here is from genome assembly GCA_043752145.1 of Flavobacteriales bacterium. Classification (GTDB taxonomy): domain Bacteria; phylum Bacteroidota; class Bacteroidia; order Flavobacteriales_D; family UBA2798; genus DASPJQ01. The sequence goes on along the minus strand of JAYUZA010000243.1, from coordinate 687 downwards.
GTGCTGTAAGTCCCGGAGTTTTGGCTCATTTTGATATTCATCAACCTGTTTTTTTTGCAAGCATATCAGTAAATGGTTTGTTTGATGCTATTAAGCGCAGTAAATTCAAATACCATGAGGTTTCTAAGTTTCCAGTAATTAAGCGCGATCTTTCTTTGTTAATGGATGCATCGGTTAATTTTGAATCCCTGCAAAATATCGTTAGTCAAACCGACAAGAAGCAAATACGATCGGTTGATGTTTTTGATGTTTACATTGGAAAAAACCTTGAACCGGGTAAAAAATCATATGCCATTTCTTTGACTATTGCCAATGATGAAAAAACATTGAAAGACGAGGAAATTGACGCCTTAATGCAAAAAGTGATTAAGAACATAGGCGAAAAAACTGGAGCTGTATTACGTTAAGTATGGAAAAAAACTATAAGCCAAAAGTTAACGGCAAAGGTTGGGCATATTTTTTTTGTTGGTTTTGGTTCTCGCCTTTTTTGTGGATGTACTGGAAGCGAAGAGAGTTTCATGGCTTGAAAAACGTTCCAAAAAATAAGCCGGTTTTTTTAACCCCGAATCATATCAATGCACTTATTGAGCCCGTTGGTTTATCTCCTATTGTAAGGTTAAGAATGCTCACCTTTTTATTGCGTGCGGCAGCGTTTAAAAAAAAATCGGTCAACCGTATTTTTTATTC
>JAYUZA010000242.1:0-6054 GCA_043752145.1 Flavobacteriales bacterium | reverse complement strand
ACTGTTGGAGTTGGATTACAATTATTATAGTCCGCCCAAAAATCAATTATGCTGTCAATTGGTGCAAATGTCCCATCTCCGTTATACGGTACTGTACCATCAGCCGTACCGTGAATTTCGATCACAGGCATATTATCCGGAGGCGCACAGGTTGACAAACCAAAATTGGTCATGGAACCCGTTACTGAACCAATAGCTGCAAACTTATTGTTTAACTTCCATGCCAGGTAATACGACATGATGCCGCCATTACTCATGCCACAGGTATAAACACGGTTGGCATTTATCATGTATTGGGTCGAAATCGTATCGATAAGCGCTTCAATAAAACCAACATCGTTGGGTGAACTCATGGTATAACCGTTCCAGAATTGGCCACCTCCCGGATCTGTTCCGTTTGGATGCACCAATATAAAATTAGCGGTATCGGCAATGGGCCTGAAATCGCCATAAAATTCCTGTTGAATGGCGTTGCTTGTATAACCATGCAAATTTAAAACCAGGGGCACCGAACTTGTTCCGGTGTAAACAGCGGGAACATATACCCGGTAATTTCGCCATACACCACCATTAAAAATACTATCAATAACAGTTGTTTGCGCCTTGGTTTGAAAAACCGTAAATGAAAGAAAAAAAAATAGGTAACTACTTCTCATATTATAAAGATAAAATAAAACACATTACTATTGATCTTAATTCTGATGTCCGATATCTAATGTCTGATGTCTAATTTTGTGAATGAAGCGCCACTTTATTGCCTTCGGTATCTATAAAATGGGCCATGAATCCGTTTGGACCAATAGCTGTTTTTGGCAGTACTACTTTACCTCCCGCTGCTTCAATTTTGCCTAATACATTGCTCATTTCGGGATTGGCGTTTAAATATATTACCGACCCTTCGGTGCTTGGTTTATGCATAGTGCTTTTTGCTATACATCCGTTGGCCTTACCGCTTTTTGGTTCGGCCGGAAAAAATGCGACTTTCATTTCGCCCATTTCCATTTCATGCATTTGAATGGTAAAAATGTTTTCATAAAACGCTTTTGCGCGTGCAATATCGGTTGCCGGAATTTCAAACCAGTTAAGGCTGTTTGCTTTTGGGTCCATGGTTATTTAGTTAATGGTTAAGTGTTATTAGTTAATAGGTGCTCTAGACAAATATATTTTTTTACCGGTTTCGGTTCTTATATATATGTTAACAATGCTTGAAATAAGGCTAAATTATTTGATCTTTTGGCTCATGCCTTTTGGCTTATGCCTAAACTATAAGTTTTTTCACAAAAAATGAATTTCGATTGAACCTTTTAACAAACCGGGTTTACTGATTCTAAAATAACAACAAATTAACTACAAACAACAAACTACAAACAATATAAGTATGAAAGCATTCCTCGTATATAGTATCTTAAATGCAGCAGCATCAAGTATACTTCCTCCGGCAGCAGTTGACGTTGCCGATTCAAAAATCCAAAAAGTAACCGTGTTTTTAGCTGGTGCACAAATAGTGCGTGAAGGAACTTTTCTCATCTCACAAGGTGTTAGCGAAGTTACATTTTCGGGCGTATCACCTTATACAGATGCAAACAGTTTGCAAGCCCGCGGTATTGGCGATTTCACCATCATGGATGTAAAATTCGACATTGAATATCCGCAACCGGAAGTCAATAATTTTGACCCGAATAAAATTCCGGCCGATGTATTGAAAAAAATGAGATTGCTGGGCGATTCAATTGAAACCATCACCTATTCACTTGAAGAAATTCGCACAAAAAAAGAAGTACGTACACTTGAACGTCAAATGTTGCTAAACAACGGAACTGTTAAAGGTGTTGGAAAAGTAAACGATTCAATTCAATTACTAAAAAGCGCCATGGAATATTTCCATATTAAAATGACCGAAATAAACATGGATCTTTTTGCCATCAAGAAAAAAGAGGATGGATTAACAAAAATATACAATGGCATGTATGGACGAATGACAGCGCTGCAAAACTGGAGCGACAACAATAATTTTGTTCCTGCTCCGGTAAAAGGTCCCATCTACAAATTAATTGTAACCGTAAATGCCGAAAAACCGGTGCGTGGGAAATTGGAAGTTGGTTATTTGGTTAGTCAGGCAGGTTGGGTTCCTTCATACGATATTCGTGCAAAAGATGTAAATTCTCCTGTAGAATTAAATTACAAAGCTAATGTATATCAAAGTTCGGGCGAAGACTGGGAAAAAGTTCCATTGACATTATCAAGTAACAATCCTTACAGCAATCAAACAAAACCTGAATTAATTCCTTGGTACATTAACAGCTATTATGTGAATGAACCCTATATGCAACAAAAACAAGCGTCATATTATGATCAATCGAGGAAAGAACAAATGGAAGGCGAACGTTCAATGGTAGCTCCGGCAAGTTCGCTGGGGGCTATGCAGGAAAAACTTTCGGACGATGGTCCTGCAGGATATGCAACAGACTTTACTGTAAAAACGCAAACAATGGTAAGTGCCGAGTTTGAAATTAAATTGCCCTACTCTATTAAATCGAATAACAAACCGCATTTAGTTTCTATCGCGAAAGAAGAATTAAAAGCAAAATATTTCCTTGCATTAGTTCCTAAACTAGATAAAAACGCGTTCATGATCGCTAACATTGTTGACTGGGATGGATTGGATCTTTTGCCTGCAACAGCAAATATTTATTATGACGGTACGTATGTTGGTAAAAGTTACATTGATCCATCGGCTATGGAAGATACATTGAAATTAGCTTTAGGTCGTGATAATAACATTACCGCTATCCGCAAAAAATTAAAAGAAAAAGATAAAGAAAAAGTGATTGGCGATAGCAAAGTTAAAACGCTAGCGTACGAGATAAATATCAGAAATGCGCATACCTATGCAGTTGACCTGATAATTGAAGATCAAACACCGGTAAGTAATTTAGAGGATGTAAAAGTGGAGATTTTGGATAAAGGAAAAGCTGAATTGAATCAATTCAACGGATTCCTTACCTGGAGGATCAAGATCAAACCTGCTACTGCCGAAAAGATCACTTTTGGTTACAGTATTAAATATGATAAAGATAAAAATCTAAGTATGAATTTTTAAGCAGAGTTCATATCCAATAGAAAAAGGAGTCGTCTGGTAGATACGACTCCTTTTTTATTTTGAGCGAAACCTGACAGGTCTCCGCTGTCCTTTGCACGATGGAGACCTGTTAGGTTTGAAGCTCAAAGTTTGCCAACCTTTTGCGCGTTGGGGACCTTACAGGCTTGAAGCCTTAAAAACAAACAAGGTTCTATTATAAACACAAGTTTATAAACGGTTATAGCCGTTTACATAAGATTTCTTAGTATATTTGAAAAGGCGATAAACATTCGCCTATCATCCCAACGGGTGTGTGATAGGCGCTACGCAGTAGCGCCTATAAACAAGTTAGCAGTAATGCTGTCGGACATAAAATCAACCTAATAAGAAGATATGACTAACAAACAAAATGATACAGTGAAAAAATCACCAAACCTTTTAAAAATCGGACTGATTTCAGGAATTGTTGTTATCATCTTATGGATAATAAATTGGGTGGTTATTGGTTGTATGTACGAGGTAGACAAAGCAGGACAATTTGGTGACCGTTTTGGAGCTACTACAAGTCTTTTCAGTGGTATCACAATAATTGGACTATTGATAACTATATTCCTTCAACGACAAGAAATTTCTGAAGGCAAAAAAGAATTCAAACAACAGAATAGAACATTAAAGTATCAACGGTTTGACAATACGTTTTTTAATATGATTTCATTACATAACCAAATTGTTGAAACCATTCCTTCCAAGCGAGAATCGTTTACTATTTTTATCCGCACACATATTAACTCGGCAAGATTTTCTCCTTTGACAACTATAAGTGACCTCAAAGCAGAGTATAATAAAGTTCCATTGGCAAGTGTATCAATGAATACAATGGTGGAAGACCTTTTTGGACATTATATTAATAATTTAGAAATGGTGATTGACATCATCCTTGACAATAAATCAGACCCAAAAGTTCAATTTAAATATCTAAAAATTTATTTTTCTCAACTAACAAATCTTGAGAGAATTTTGCTTTTCTATCATTTTAACTTAGGTGACCGAAAGACAACGGAGAATGCAATAAAATGGGAAAAATTTAAGCACATCCTGTTTGGGCCACTTAAAGGTTCAAACCAAATTCAGACCGCACACACAAGAATACTTGACGGTGTTCCAAATTAAAATAAAAATTGACTGTACGGCAGCAATTCAATGAGGCACTACTGCTAACAGCATGGTTAGCAATATTGCCTACAGACAAACAGCTTTTAAGGGCGTTTTTCATATTATAAATGGGGCGTTAAGCAAAAATTTTCTTTATCGGCAGACATCATATTTTATTTTTGCTTAACTTGTACTCAAACATAACAGTTCCAAAAAGGCGGCAACATCGCCAACCAGCGGAACGTGAGCATCAAGCCAATAAAAATCGGACCCAGGTAGGCGAAATAATATACAAACAATTAAATTATATATCTTAGACATTATAATTAAGCGATGACTCATATGAAAAAAAACATACTCTTATCAATTTTTCTGGTTGCAATAGTTGGCAAAACAAATGCAGCAATTAGTTATGTAACCCCATCTGGCGCAGGTGCTTTAAACGGCACAAATTGGGCAAATGCATTTTCAGGTAATTCGCTACAAGCTGCCGTTACAGCATCGGCAGCAGGTGACGAGGTATGGGTTGCTGCAGGAACATATTATACCACAACAACCATTAATCGCACTATTTCATTTAGTATGAAAAATGGAGTATCAATTTATGGAAGTTTTAATGGAACAGAAACCTTATTATCACAAAGATCACTTACAAGTGGATTGACAAGTATATTGAGTAGCGAAATTGGCGCAATAGGTATTGCCGACAATAGTTATCACACCATCAGCAATTTTAATTTAAATAGTACTGCAATTATTGACGGTTTTATTATCCAAGATGCAAATGATAATCGGCCAAGTACACTTGCCGAAGGACTTGGAGGCGGTATATACAATGATGGAAGTGGTAGTGGAAACCAATGTAGTCCAACTATTAGAAACTGTGTTATAATAAATAATCAAGCTGTTTTTGGTGCAGGTATTTTTAATAATGGTTATAATGGAGGAAATGCTTCTCCGGTAATTTCTAACTGTGTAATAGCTAATAACACCGCTACAACCGGTGGAGGAGGAATTGATAATTTTGGAGTGGCCGGTGTTGCAAGCCCAATTATTACAAATTGTTTACTTTATAATAATATAGCCTTACAAAGAGCCGGTGGCATGTATTGTTGGGGCGGTAATAGTGGCAATGCAAATCCTATAGTTTTAAATACCGCATTTGTAAACAATACAGCTGTTGATGGCGGAGGAATTGTATCCGATAATTTAAATACTTCATCGGGCAGTTCGGGAAACAGCAATCCGAATTTAAGGAATTGTATTTTTTGGGGAAATACTGCATCAGGTACAGGGCCTCAATTTTTTATTTTGGGCGGGGCCACTTTTGTAGCAACGTATTCTGACATCAATCTCACAGGGCAAATTGCACCGCATATTATTTCGGGTGCTGCAACAGGAAATATTAATACAGATCCTTTGTTTTTAAATATTGCATTAGGTGTTGGTGGTGATGGAAATTGGATGACTGCTGATGACGGATTGCAATTACAAAGCACCTCTCCATGTATTAATGTTGGTGACAATGCCGGAGTGTCTACAATAGACCTACTCTCTAATAATAGAATATTCAATTCTATTGTGGATATGGGAGCTTATGAATTTGGATCAACCGTTATGTTGGTTTCAGAAAGTAATGAACTAAATATAGACGTTAATTTGTATCCCAATCCAACAAGTAACATACTCAATCTTACTTTTAAAATCTCAGAAACCGACAACATTGTTTTAGCACTTTTTGATATGAATGGGCAACTTGTAAAAGATATTGACCACGGACAAAAAACTACCGGAATACATAGCTATCAAATTGACTTATGCCA
>JAYUZA010000241.1:0-2288 GCA_043752145.1 Flavobacteriales bacterium | reverse complement strand
TAATTTTTTCGGTCGTGAGCGTATGACAGTCGGCCGCAGCAAATTCGAATTCGTACGTATCGGCTTTTAATTTATGGGTGAACGTTCCCTTTGCGCTTATTTTGACAAAATTACTTTCGCCTCCGTTTTTCTTGAACCATATTTTTTTGGAGGCACAGGTTCCTTCAGGACACTTGAAAGTAAGTTCAAGATAAGCCTCTTTTTTACCGCAGGTAGCATCGGGTTTGGTCGCGGTAACTTTGTAGGTTCCTTGCGGACCACTTTCTTTTATTTCGGCATTGGCGAAAAGCGAAAGTGATAAGAATAATACTGTTAGTTTCATACGTGTGGTTATTATAGATTTTTAAATAAATTCGGCACTTCTGATCCGCCCCATTCTACTAAAGTAAATCCCTGGCGTTTAAATTCAGGGAAAGACTGTGTGGTAGGGGTTATTGCATTTTGATCTTCAATGTTTGACCATATCATGTAAATGCGTAATTGTTGATCGGGTTTTGGCATCACATTTAACGTTGCTATATCATCATACGCATCGGTCAACATAAACTGAACAAAGTTTTTTTCGTTTCTCATCATTCGCGGTACCCAATACGTAATAAAATCGGCTGCTTCTTTTGAGTTCAATCCTATTTGTGAGAGCGAAGTTTCAAAAAATTCGATAAGCTTGGTTGATTCTACTACCGACCCTTGTTTTACATCAGGTTTAAGTACATTGTTATTCATTTTTCCGTCCCAGAATAAATAACTGTATTGTTTGCCGTTCGCTTCAAGTGTTCCGTCAGGTGAAGCGTTAACCGTCCATTGATTTTTAATTAGCGCAGGATAGGAGAAACTTATTTTGCCGTTATAATTTAATTCGAGCGATATATTCGTATTTACCGAAGGATATAAATAAATAACCGGCTTATCAGATTCGATCATGATGTTTTTCGAATGCAAATGTACAAGAATTGAAACTGCTTGTTGACTTTTTATTTCAATTTCATCGGTCTTCAGTGTATCGCAAAACGAAGTCCAAAAAGTAAATGTGTATTTACCGGGCTTGATGGTATGTGAAGAAACTCCATTGGTGTCAATCTTTGGGGTGTAAACTTTTTTGTTGTTGTGTTGGCATTGCACCTGATCTCTTAAGCACAAACCCGAATGCTCCTTAAATGTAAATTCAACATGCGCCTGACCTTTCGGTAAACGTGCGTTAGTTTTAGTTTCGGTAACCTGATAGTACTGCATATCAGATTTTCGTTCTTTTTGATCGCCTGCAAAACAAGTGATGGAACTAAGCATGAACAGGGTAAAAACAATTCTCATAGTTGTGGTTTTTATAGCTGTACAGTCTATAACAGCATTGGTTCAGTTTGGATACCTGAATTTAGACAAATTTTTACACGATTTTAAAAGATATTTATTTGCCCCCTTTGAACTCCTTGTTTAGCTGATATCTATAGCCTTGACCCTTGAAATAATAAGGCAATTTGTTTTGAACATTGTCTTTCATATGAATTCTCCAGTTGGCAGCATCGTAAAATTCCTTGCTGCAATCCTGTACCAGCCAGGTGGCACCATCATTGCCGCCCTCTTGTTCAAGCACTGTTCCGCCCACAAAGTGAGGAACCCGTAGTAAACTTATTTGATCGCATCGGTTAGCTGCATAAACCAGCGGAAAGTTGGTGTATGCTTTTTGATAAAATATTCCGTCAATGGTGGCAATTCCTGTATTGTGAATATAAATTCCCGCTTTTTTTGGAGCGTGTTCAAGGTGTAAATTTTCAATTTTGAATAATCGCACAGTAGTACTTCCGATAATGTCAAAATAGATTGCGTAATCTATTTCGTTAAAGCCTTCGGATATGCAATCGCGAATTACGCAGCCACTTGATCCAAGGATTTTGAATCCGCATTCGCATCCCTTGCCTGCATACACACGCGACATTTCAATTACGGAATGATTGCTTTGACTGTTATTGGCACTTCCTCCCCAATCACTTCCCGTTCTGAGGAGATAATGATTCTTACAAATGCCACTACTATTACATTGTAAAATATGGGTGTTTAATCCGAATTGGATGTCAATTGCAGCAATTGTTTGATTGGTGAAATTGCATCGGTTAATGCTTGATCCAAACGTTGCTCCAAGACTGATCGCTTTTTTTCCTCCGGCAATGGTAAAATCGTTGAATACAAAGCGGGTCGACATCATTTTATTTAGGGCTTCGTCCTGATTTTTTGGAATACGGTTAAAAATAACAATTGAATCATTTGTGCGAATGGTGCAACCGTTACCATTTAAA
>JAYUZA010000240.1:0-2288 GCA_043752145.1 Flavobacteriales bacterium | reverse complement strand
TATAATATGACGCATGTGATGGATGGGCATACAGGCGTTGAACAAAATATTCCTATTGCTACTTTGCATAGCGATGTAATTGATTTTTGGAAAAATTCTTCGTGCGGATATACACCAACCTTAATTGTTGCGTATGGAGCAATGAATGGTGAATGTTATTTTTATCAGAAGACAAATGTGTGGGAAAAAATACGTTTGTTGAGTTTTACACCAAGGGTGATGATTGATGAGCGTTCGCGTCATAGAATATCAATTCCCGATGAAGAATATCAAAACGGGCACATTTTGATAAGTGAATCGTGTAAAAAACTAAGCGATCAAAAAGTAAAAGTGAATTTGGGGGCACACGGACAAATTCAGGGCATTGGAGCGCATTGGGAATTGTGGATGATGCAGCAAGGTGGTATGACCAATATGGAGGCGCTGCGTGTAGCAACAATGAATGGTGCATATTACATAGGTATGGAAGATCATATTGGAAGTCTTGAAAAGGGAAAACTGGCCGATCTTATTATTATGGATAAAAATCCGTTGGACAATATTCAAAACACCGAGACTTTAACGTTTACTATGGTTAACGGAGTTTTGTATGATTGCGATAGTATGAATGAGTATGGTAAAAAAGATAAGAAGCGTTCACGTTTCTATTGGGAAATGCCAAACAACGGATCTTGTACAGGAACCGGATCAGAAACGCATGGACATGGACATTGCAGTTGCGGAAGGTAGTTTAGGGTTTGATTTTTAAAGCCGCAATAATTTCGTTTTTTTTTCTTCGACTTACTTCAATTTCAATATCCGAGCCATTCATTAAAATTGTGCAGGATATCCCTTTGGTATAGGATTTTATATGTTGATTGTTTATGATGTATTTTTTGTTAGCTCGGATGAAGTTTTTAAATGGCAGAAGTAAATCTTCGTATTCAGCCAATGTTTTAGCAGAAAGATGTCGTTTATTGCTGATATCAATTATTTCACAATAACCCCGATCGGCTACAATATACAAAATATCGTTAAGGTTAATTATGTTTACTTTATCTTTTTCATGAAAGGAAAGCCGCTTTACATAATTTGTTTTTTCTTCAAGCGAGTGCACAAAATGTACAATGTTTCCCAGGTCGCTGTGCAATCGTTGTTGAACTTTTTTTACCGATGCAATGAGTTTTACGTAGTCAATGGGTTTTAAAATGTAATCAATCGCGTTAAATTCAAAAGCCTTCAAAGCGTATTCATCAAATCCTGTAATGAAAATAACCGAAAAATCAATCTGTTTAAACGAACGTAATAAGTCAAACCCGTTTTTTCGGGGCATTTTAATGTCAAGAAATACCAGATCGGGTTTAAGGTCATTAATCATTGTAAAGGCGGCATCGGCCGATGCCGCTTCTCCTAAAACAATTACCTTTGGACAATGTTTTTTGAGCATACTGGCGAGAAGTATGCGATTGCTTTCCTCATCATCAACCAAGATTGCTTTCATGTTGTTTTTCTTTTAATTTGTCAAGTAAGTCAATAGGTAGTATAATATTTACGGCTGTGCCGCATGAATTGGATTCGCTGTCGCATAAGTCAATAATATCTAATTCTGCAGCTTTTGTATTATACAGTTTGTTCAGGTTCTCAATTCGTTTTTCGATCAGGTTTGTTCCCTGACTTTCTTTTTCCCCGTTACTGATGATGGTGGTTGTGTTCTTTGAGTTTTTCATGCCAACACCGTTGTCAATAATAGATATTGTTAGGCAATTGTCTAATTGTTTTACTTTGAGAATAAGTTCGGGTATCCTTGTTGATGTAAGAGGAAGAAGACCATGCCAAATGGCATTTTCAATAAATGGTTGAGTAATCAAAGGAGGGACGTATGTGTCATTTGTATCTATATCGCTGCTTATTTGTTTCGTGAAAATAAAACTGTTTGCAAATCGCAACTGCTCGAGTTCCACATTCAAGTCAATTATTTTTAATTCATCACTTAATCGACTTACACTTTTATCGCTGTATTTTAATACATACCGAATAAGTAAACTGAATTTGGCGATATACTGGTTGGCTTTGTCAATTTTTCCTGAATCAATTAGCAGCTGAATGGCCGATAGGGAATTTGAAATGAAATGCGGGTTGATTTGTGCTTTAAGTGCGGTAAGTTTATATTCGGCAAGTAATTTATTCACTTCGGCAGTTTTTTTGTCGCGTTTTCTTTTTATACCATAAAATAAAGCTATAATTATTCCAGTTATTAAGATAATGAGTGCAATAATCAATACCTGAAACCATATTGTTTGCCAATAAGC
>JAYUZA010000239.1:0-2292 GCA_043752145.1 Flavobacteriales bacterium | reverse complement strand
CAATCAAAGCGGTATCAATGCGCTCTTTTAAACGTGTCATTGAAAGAGGCGACTTGTACTGAAAAATATGTGATTTAAACGGAAACATTTTTTTACGTTGTTCTTTCAAAGCTTACCCCTAACTCACAAGTGCTCTCAATTTAGCAGTTGTATTCTAAAACCTGAAACGCATAAAACCCATACTTAATGAAAGTGTAGGTCCGTTTTGGGTAAAGAATGTAATAGCATCACGCGAAGCAACGCCCATTTCGTAAGAACCTTTACCACCAATTAGTGTAATTCCTATTGGAACCTGCACGTTTGCGGCACTAACGGTTTGAGGAGTGGTATTACCACCGGTTACAAAACCAAGGCTGAATTTTAGCCATTTGGCAGGCATTATATCGCCACCAAAACCAAAAAGGCCTTGCTGATAACTTCCCGGAACCTTATTGAAGGGCAGTAAAGCATCAAATCCAAGTTCTACTCTTTTGCCGATCTTAAAACTTAAACCAAAGCGACACATGCTTGGTAATTTAATGGTGGTGTCTTTTTGGCCTTTAAGTGTAAGGAGCCCTTTTGCACCCATGATATCGCCTAATTGGGAATAAACGTTGAAATTATTTAAACCGTTTGCATCTGAAGCAGAAAGAAGCGTATCCTTAACGGTATATACGTTTCCTGACCATTTTATGGAGCCCATGTTGATAAGTGCAGCACCAATTTTTACTTTGTTCTTAATAACGATATTTAATCCGAAATCGAAACCAAAACCTTGTCCCACGGATTTGGGCGGAAAGAATTTAGAACTTTTGATCTCATTCGTAGCGTTGGCTGCTGCGGTATTGTAGTCGATGTTAAATGCGGGTGACAAGGAACTAAACGCTTCAAGTTCTCCATTCACCGAACGGATGTTAAGCATACCAATTCCTTGGAAATATTTAAGCCCAACACCCATGTACATAGCAAACGAACTGTCGCCAAAAAGTCTTCGACCATACGATACATTCCATTCACGGGTCCATGATAAAGAAATATTTGATCCATCCAATATCTCACTCATTTTTTTGGGAATGGATGCAAATCCTTTTAAAATACTATCACGGTCAATCGTGGCAAGATTAGCTGCATTATTTGCATAGTAGGAGGTATCCTGACCATTATTGCTTAACACCATTAGCGAATCAAAGTAACTTGCTGTTTTTCCAAGAAATAATAATTGCGAAGCTTTATCGCCAAATTTTGAGAACCATTGAAAACGGTCGTTCACCCGAAAAGCAATTCCTCCGAATTTTGCATCGGAAAATGCAAAACCAAAAGCACCAAAATCGGCATTAATCGCAAATCCGGCTTGTGCAAAATCGTTTGCAGCCTGAACCTTTTGGTCATAGGTAAAATCGGTTGAATTTCCTTTAATTAATCCTTTTATTTGATCTCTTAATTCCTGTTTTTGCAATGCTTCAGAAAAAATGGAGTAGGTCATTTCATTAAAGCCTAAAGCGAATCGTTTTTTGCTAAATTTTGAATCCCAACCAAGGTTAGCAGGATTAATACCCAAACATTGATAGTCGGTTGCAAAAGTTGTTGCACCACCGCGACCGGTTGAAGTAAATGAACTGCCTTCGAGTTGTGCAAACGCGACAGATGGAAGCATGGCAAGTGCCAGGATAAGTTTACGCATGAATAAGAGTTTGTTTGTTTGCTTAAAGATAAAATAAAAAAAGACCGCTTTAGCAGTCTTTTATTAATTCTGGGATCCCGCCTTTGGCGGGAATGGGGCTTCCCGAAGCTTGTTCCTCGTTCGGGATAAACTTCTCGCCCCATCAAATAGTTATAAAATAAAAAAGATTGCTCTCGCAATCTTTCATTAATCTGGGACAATGATGGGGCTCGAACCCACGACCCTCGGTACCACAAACCGATGCTCTAACCAGCTGAGCTACATCTACCGTATCTGGTGTTGCAAAAGTAACCAATTTGCCAATTTTTACAAATTTATTTACAACTGAAGATATCTATCAGCCTGTTAAGGAAAGCACTCATTACTCACTTAATATTCAGGTTGTTAAAAAGAAAGTCTTGGTTAAGGATAATTTAAAAGCAATAAACCTGATAATTATCCACTCGGATTCCGGCGTTGTTATCAGGATTTCAGTATCATTGCCTCATTACCTCAAGAAAATGATCGAGTTATTTACAGACGGCGCATCCAGCGGGAATCCCGGTCCCGGAGGGTTTGGGGCCATCCTAAGATCCGATAAACATTATAAAGAGATTTCAGCAGGATATCGCTTGACTACCAATAACAGGATG
>JAYUZA010000238.1:0-2294 GCA_043752145.1 Flavobacteriales bacterium | reverse complement strand
CGAGTGGTCGCAGGCCATGCCTAGTGGCGAACTATATGCTTATATTCAAAAAGAAAAACAACGCGGCAATAACGATGTAATTAATTATGAAATTGAATTCCATCAGCGAACTTCGTATCCGGTGGCCACCTATATTTTGACAATTATTGCCGTTTGTGTTTCATGTCGTAAAACACGGGGCGGAATTGGTGTGCATTTAATGATCGGTCTCTTGGTTGCGGTTGCATATATATTTTTAATGAAAATGACTTCAGTAGCAGCCACAAACGCGGGTTTACCGCCAGCACTAGCCGTATGGACACCCAATATTCTATTTGCCGGAGTTGCCATCTTTTTTTACAGATGGGCAAGGCGGTAATTTCCTGAATTTACTACATTCGTTTTATTAATATTCTTATTCCATGGCAAAAACAATAAAATGCAATCAATGCGGTTCGGCCGATCTTACCAAGGTCGAAGAATATGAATATAAATGCAGGTATTGTAATTCTAGGATCGTAACCGAAAAACCAAAACTAGACCTTGGTAATTTTGCCAAAACCTTTAACGCACAAAATTTATACAAACAAACGCAAACCGCTTATACACCAACCGGTGAAATTTTAAAAACTAAAAGTAATTTAGGTTGCATAATTGGAATTATTGCCCTGGCCGTAATGGGAATGGTCGCGGGAGTAGTTGTAAGCGTGATCAAAACCGCTACTTCATCGGCAAATGGTGAAACCACTTCTGACGGCTGGCAACTATCCTATACGCCACAGGTTTTTTATGCCAGCGGAAGTAAAGGAAGTGTTATTTGGAAATTTACCGAAGAAAATTATGATTGGAAAAAGAATAGAACGGTGTTAACCATTCTTGACCCCTTTAAAAATAAAGAACTCAAACGGGAAACAGTTATTGCCGAACACGAAAGCAGTGTCACCGTACCCAGTCTTTGGGATCTGTATAACGGAGGTAAAATATTTGGCGATACTATTTTTTTCACACCTAAAGATGGTGGTCTTATTGGAAAAAATATTTACACCGGAAAAACTGTGATTGACAATAAATACTTTGAAAAACAGATCGGGAACGAAGTGGCTGAAGCAAGAGCATATGCAACCACCAAAGACGATTATATAGGTATAAAAGATGCCGAAGGCACAGAATACTATTATTTCCCAAAACGCAAAGCAGTAGTTAAGCAAGCCGATTACCGTGACCAAAAAAAATCAAAACAGGTTAACAAATATTATTTCGCATTATCAGGTAATAACGATAAAAAACACGTGTTGCGCATATTGCAGGAAATGTCGGAATTCGAGACCCCAAGTTATTTTGGCTCGGTAACGTATACAGATTTCAAGAAAGAGAAAAACTATTATCAAAAATATCGTCAAACGTTGAATGTTGACAGCATTCCGGTAAACCATGGTTTTTTTAATGCCGAAATAATTAGCTGGAATGATTCAACTTTTATTATAACGTATACTAAAAATCTGCTCGAAGGTTCTCCGGTAACTTTTGCCAAATACGATCTTGCGGGAAAAGAATTATGGTCAGTAATTCCATCAAAAATTAAATCCTTTCAACCCGTTGCCAATAGTCCCGTGAAAACAACACCTGATTATGATTTCAGTGTTTTAGGCAATGCCCTTATCATATATATGGGCTCTCCGCATAAAGCTGCTTGTGGTGTAAATCTAAATAATGGCAAAACCGAATGGACCTTCCAATGCCTGAAATAGTGAATGTACGATCGCTTATTATTTTAAGAGGACTGCCCGGAAGCGGCAAAACCACTCTGGCAACTATATTGAGTGAGGACAATAAATATCCGGTGCTTTCCATTGATGATTATTTTACCGACCCTGTAACGGCTAAGTATAATTTTGATTTCGAAAAAAATCATTTGGCTTATAAGACTTGTGAAGAAAATACCAATTCGTGGATGAAAAACAATGCAGAAAAAATATTTTTGCATAATGTGTTCTCTATGGAATGGGAAATGGAACCTTATTTTAAAATGGCCGCTGAAAATAATTACCGTATTTTTGTATTAACGGTCGAGAACCGCCACGGAAATAAAAATACGCACGAAATAAGTGATGAGCAGATGAAAAAAATGGCGGAAAAATTTAAAGTACAATTAAATTCATTCTAAAATTAAATGGGTAAAAAATTCCTTTCGATATTTTTTGTGTTCATATTCTCTTCGGCAAATGCTCAATACCGAACAATTTCCAATCAAAATCATTTATGGTTAGTGTATACCGGCACTTTTCACCTATACAAAAAATTGAATTTATTTACCG
>JAYUZA010000237.1:0-6079 GCA_043752145.1 Flavobacteriales bacterium | reverse complement strand
AAGGAAGTTCAACCCGTCAGGTTTTTTTCAACGATTGCAAAGTTCCGGTTGAAAATTTATTAAGTACACGTGGCAACGGATTTAAAATTGCTTTAAATATTTTAAATGTTGGCCGTGTTAAATTAGCTGCTGCGGCATTGGGTGCTTCAAAAGCAACCTCTACCCTTTCGATTAATTACGCTAATGAAAGAAATCAGTTTGGCAGACCTATTTCAAAATACGGTGTTATAAAATATAAACTTGCCCAACAGGCCATTCGCATTTTTGCAAGTGAGTCGGCCTTGTACCGCGCAACACAAAACATTGAAGATGCCATTAACGCTTATGCTGCCGGTGGCATGGACCATGCACAAGCTTTATTAAAAGGTGTTGAAGAATTTGCCATTGAAGCGGCTATGCTTAAAGTAGATGGTTCGGAAACGTTAGATTACGTTGTTGACGAAGGTGTTCAGGTTTACGGTGGCATGGGCTTTAGTGCCGAAGCACCAATGGAACGCGCTTACCGCGACTCACGTATCAACCGAATTTTTGAAGGCACCAATGAAATTAACCGAATGCTGGTGGTTGATATGCTTATGCGTAAAGCCATGAAAGGCGAATTGGATCTTTTGGGTCCTGCTATGAAAGTTGGCCAGGAACTAATGAGTATTCCCGAATTTGGCGATGCCGACACTACTCCATTTGCTACCGAGAAAAAATACATTGCTCAATTTAAAAAAGCCGTATTGATGGTTGCGGGTTCAGCTGCACAAAAACTAATGGCTAATTTGGCAAAAGAACAGGAGATCATGATGAACATTACCAACATGATTATGCAAACCTATATTGCCGAATCGGTGATGTTACGTGTTGAAAAGTTGGTAAGCATTAAAGGTGCTGATGCCATAAAACCACAACATGCTATCATGAAAGCCTATATTTATGATGCGGCCGATATTATTTACAAAGAAGGAAAAGACGCTATTAATTCATATGCCGAAGGCGATGAACAACGCATGATGCTAATGGGCTTGAAACGCTTTACAAAAGTGGAGAACGAGAACATTAAGGAGTTTAGGAGAACAGTGGCACAAAAGTTGATTGAAGAAAACAAATATTGTTTTTGATAACACTAAAAAATTACCTATGTATAAAATATCACTTCTACTTGTTGCACTCTCCATTAATTTAACCACGGCAATTGCCCAAAGCTCCAAATACGATTCCAAATTCGCCTATATTGACGAAGCAGGGAATGTGAAATTTAAAATTGCATGCAAATATGCCGGTAACTTCTCTAAAGGAATGGCAAGTATCAGCAAGTATACCATTGAAGGTACAAAAGCCTATTTCAACTACGGTTTTATCAATACCGAAGGAGAGATCGTTATTCCATGTATTTACGAAAAAGTGTATGACTTTAATTCATCGGTAACCTTTGTCAAAAAGCGCGGAGAGCTTACTTATGAATTAATTGACAAGACGGGGAAATTGGTAACCGATAAAAAATTCTCAACGGTCGGTTATTTTTTCGAAGGAATGTGTGCTTTTTATGAAAACGATCAAATGGGTTTTATTGACAGTGCAGGAAAAGTTGTAATTGAGCCCAAATACACCGGATCACCCTCTTTTACTGAAGGACTTGTGTGTGTATGTCCTTACAACAGTAAAGTTGGAGCATACGGATTCATTGATAAAAAAGGAACTGTTGTGATCCCTATGACATACAATCAAGCCGGTTACTCGGGTTTTTATAACGGTGAAGCACGTATGCAAATTGCAGGCAAAACAGTTTTGATAAATAAAAAAAATGAAGTGGTTTTTAAACCAAAACAAAATACATTCAGCGGATTTTCTTCTAACGGCTTGGGAGCCGTTTGCACAAAAGCCGACCGCACCGGTTGGGGATACATCAACAGAAAAGGTGATTTTGTAATTCAACCCATTTACACCCACGTTGATGAAGAAATGAAAGACAACCTTGCCATCGTGGAAATAAAAGGTAAATACGGAGTAATTGACAGTTCGGGCAAAGTAATTATTCCCATAAAATACGTTAATCTTTATGGGGATAAAGAATCAGGATTTTTTGCCGTGCAAAATTCCGACAACCAGCAGGACCGTACGTTTCTTGACATGAACGGAAAGGAATTTGTAAAAACAAAGGTCAAATATTTATACGGTGCCGAAGGCAGTAAATTAATTCCATATGCCGATGCTGTATCGGGCCTCGAGGGTTATTTGAACCGAATTGGCGAAGTGGTAATTAAACCCATTTATAAACGCGCTAAAATTTTTTCTGAAGGTTTGGCATCGGTTGAGTTTCTGGCCGAATGAAATTTGAAATAACAATACTTGGCTCCGGCTCCTCTATCCCCACCACCGAACGTAACTCTACGTCACAGTTGGTAAACCTTCGTGAAAACTATTTTTTAGTCGATTGTGGCGAAGGAACGCAAGTGCAATTGCGCAAATTCAAATGTCCGTTCAGTAAAATAAATCATATTTTTATTTCTCATTTGCATGGCGACCATTATTTGGGTTTGATCGGATTTATATCCAGCATGAATTTACTGGGACGCAAAACCGATCTGTATTTGTATGCCAACGAAGAACTCAAAACCATCATCGATCAACATTTAAAAGTATCAGATACACGCCTCAACTTTAAACTTCTTTTTAATTCGTTGAAATACGATGCTAAGTATATCATCATGGAAAATGAATATATTAAAGTATCATCCTTCCCTATGAAACACCGTGTGCCCACCTGCGGATTTTTATTCGAAGAAAAAGAACGTGAACTGCGCATCGACAAAACTGCCTTAAAAGATTATAAAATACCCGTTGCAAAAATAGCGGGAATAAAAAAAGGTGATGATTATGTAACGCCTGAAGGAAAGACCATAAAAAATAAATTAATGACACTTGCGCCTGAAAAAACATATTCATATGCCTATTGTTCCGATACAGCTTATAGTAAAAAAGTAGTGGATGCTATTAAAGGCGTTCATACCTTATACCATGAAAGCACTTTTTTGGAAGATTTGCTAGACAGGGCTAAAAAGACCTTTCACTCAACAGCCAAACAGGCAGCAAAAGTTGCCATTGAGGTGGAAGCAAAACAATTGTACATCGGACATTACTCTTTACGCTATAGTAAAATAAGCGAATTTCAAAAACAGGCACGCGAAGTTTTTAAAGACTCTAACATCGTGAACGATGGCGATGTTCTCAAAATTTATTGATAATTGGTTGATAAACAATGTTTTTCGTAAATTTTACAGGAAATCATTAATTCCTTGGGGATCCGCAATCCAACTATTACCAAAAAACGTATATTTACTTCATAAACTATAAAAATCTAAACTACATGAAAAAAAAATTAACCCAACTTAGCCTTATGCTAATGTTAGCTATTGGCTCAACTGCAACCCTTTCAAGCTGCGGAGGCGAAAAAGCTGAAGAAACTACAGAAGAAGGAAAGAAATGTGAAGAAGGAAAATGTGAAGAAGGCAAGTGTGAAGAAGGAAAGTGTGAAGAAGGAAAGAAATGCGAAGAAGGAAAGAAATGTGAAGAAGGAAAAAAATGTGAAGCCGGTAAAGACACCACTGCACAATAATTTTCTCTCAATAAGCTTACCAAAGGCTTAAATTTGGTTAATACTAATTATAGAAGAAAGGGTCGTTGCATAAACGGCTCTTTTTTTTTGCCCAAAAATTTAAGGGCTTTATAAAAATGACTAACTTCAAAATATAATTATACTGCGTATTTTTATTTTACCCCGAATGAAACTGAACAAACAGGAATCCTTATCGAAAGAGTACATTGATCTTACCGAACAGGATTGGCTCATGTCCCGTAAAGCATTTGTACGAACCCTGGTTTTATCAGGCATTGCCATACAATTGCCTTGGTTGCAATCATGCGCTGATGTTGAAGAGCATTTTGGAGACACTCGTCCCTTAACGCTTGCACAGTTTAAAACACTTCGGGAAGTTCAAAATATTTTGTTCCCTTCAGATGGAAATGGCCCCGGAGCGTTTGAATTAAAAACCGACAAATACTTATTATGGGTATTACGCGATCCCTTACTTGACCCCGAAGAAACAAATTACATTATAAAACGCGTTGATCAATTTGCTAAGGCATGTAAAGAAAAATACAAGACCGATTTTTTTGAACTTAATGAACTTCAAAAAACAGAATTTATTATAGCCGTATCAAAAGAAGATTGGGGAAAACAATGGCTGTCGCGACTTCTCACACTTATTTTTGAAGCCTTGTTACTTGATCCCGTTTATGGCGGAAACGTTAATGAAACGGGTTGGAAATGGCTTGAACATGATCCCGGACGTCCGCGTCCATCCAAAGAAATTATTTACCCCGCTATTTTCAAGAAACATGAAGTATGATGTTTGCATAGTGGGTAGCGGTGCAGGTGCAGGTCCCGTTATATACGAGCTTTCAAAAGCCGGACATAAAGTTGTTGTATTGGAAAAAGGCCCATGGTTAAAGACCAACGATTTTTCAAAAGACGAAATGGTTGCCACACGCAGAAGTGTATACACCCCGAATTTAAAGAACGAATCGCATGTTATTGTAGAAAAAAAAGGTGACGCTTGGGTCGCGAAATCAACTTACGCAACAGGAAATGATTTTTGGAATGGTAGTTGTGTTGGCGGATCCTCCAATTTTATGAGCGCATATTTTCATCGGTTAAAACCGGTTGACTTTAAATTATTATCAACTTTCGGACCAATACCTGATGCAAATATTGTTGACTGGCCAATTGAATATACCGACATGGAACCTTATTACGCAAAGGTTGAAAAGATGGTTGGTGTTTCGGGTAAAGTAGTACAACATTCGTTCCTTGAACCACGCTCAACACCCGATTTTCCTTATCCTCCATTGGGCGAAAATATTTTTGCATCAAAACTTGATACTGCTGCAAAAAAGATCGGCTACGAATTATTTCCTTCACCGCGCGGTATTTTATCACGTCCCAAAGGATTAAGAAAATCATGCTTTTATTCAAACTACTGTGGAAGTTACGGTTGTTCGTCAGATGCAAAAGGCAGTTCCCGCGTTGCTTTAATTGAAGAGGCATTGACCACAGGTAATTGCGAAATTATTGCAAACGCAAAAGTGTATCATCTCGAAACTGATGGTTCGGGAAAAATTATAAAAGCGCATTATTACAATAGTTCAGGAGAAAAACAATTTATTGAAGCAAAACTATTTGTGGTGGCCGCACAAGCTATTGAAACATCCCGTTTATTATTAATGAGTAAGAACAAAGAATTTCTAAATGGTTTAGCCAATAATGCGGGACAAGTCGGGAAAAATATTGTTTTTTCAGGGGGCGGTATTGGTTCGGGACAATTGTTTTACGATGATCTGGACGCTAAAGAAGTTGAAGGATTAAAGTCTTATGGCTTGTTCGTGAATCGTGCCTTACAACAATGGTATGAGATTAACGACCCAACACTTGGAGGAAAAGTAAAAGGAGGCACAATTGATTTTGTTTCGGAACACGCCAATGCCGTAACTAAAATAATGAAGCTAAAAAATGACGGGGATGGAAATTTGATGTTTGGCAGCGAATTGAAAACAAAAATAAAATCATATTTCACCGAACAACGTAAATTCAAGTATGAAATTTTTGTCGACTGGTTACCTACCGATAATTGCAAAGTAGAACTCGACCCCGATATTCGTGACAAATGGGGCGATGCGGTTGCAAGGGTTTGGGTAGGATACCATGAACATGATTTAAAGATCGGAAATTACCTTGCCGAAAAGGCTGAAAAATTATTTAAAGAAGCAGGTTTAAAAAATGTGCGCACATCGGTCAGCGGTTCGGTATCTCCCAATTTACAAGCTGGCGGATGTAGGTTTGGGAATGATCCGAAGACATCGGTATTGGATAAAAACTGTAAAGCGCACGAAGTGGAGAATTTATATGTTACCGATGGAAGTTTTATGCCAACAGGAGGAAGCGTAACCTATACGTTTACTATTTATGCTAACGCGTTCAGGGTTGCTGATGCTATAAAGAAAGATAAGGCACTTAAATAAATTATTTATTCATGAA
>JAYUZA010000236.1:0-6104 GCA_043752145.1 Flavobacteriales bacterium | reverse complement strand
GGGCCCATGGGAAAAAGCGACCGTGCTTTTATTTTAAGTATATATGGTATCTTGAGTTATTGTTCGGTCGATCTTGGTAAATCGGCAATTTATGTTTTTAGTGCCGTAATAGGTTTGGTTGCCTTAAGCACAATTATAAGATTGATAAAAATTCCTTCAAAGAATGGATAATTTATTGAAAATGAATTTTATGCAGAACAAGGATCTTTTGATCGTTGTGGCACTAATATTCGGGATCTTGGTTTTTGCAACACTGTTGTTTTTTGTGATCGGAAAAATAAAGCCGAATGCAAATTTGGGTGAATTAAAATCACGCACGAAGTCGTGGTGGTTGATGGCCACAGTTTTTGTAGGCGCAACCCTTACCAATGAAAAAATATCGTATGTAGCGATCGGTTTATTGTCTTTTATGGCATTTCGTGAATTGTATTCGGCTTTAGGTTTCAGGGACGCGGACAGACGCGCTATTTTTTGGGCAATAATCGCTGTTCCTTGTCAGTATTATTTAGCCTTTATCGGTTGGTATGGTGCCTTTATAATTTTTATTCCGATAGTCATGTTCCTTTTCCTGCCTTTGCGATTGGTGTTAAAAGGGGAAACCAAAGGGATCATTCATTCAATGGCTACGTTGCAATGGACGTTGATGCTAACCGTTTTTGGCATAAGTCATTTGGCTTATTTGATTTCGTTACCCGACATAAAAGGATTTGATTCAGGTGGACGCGGTCTTTTATTATTCCTCGTTTTTCTTACCGAGATTAATGACGTAATGCAATTTACCTGGGGAAAATTATTGGGAAGACATAAGATCATTCCGAAGATCAGCCCCAATAAAACATGGGAAGGGTTTATTGGTGGTATGATAAGTACAACAGCCATAGGATATTTTCTTGTTTTCTTAACTCCTTTCACTACCGAACAAGTATTGTTTGTGAGTTTTATGATCGCGTTCTCGGGATTTGTTGGCGACATTGTTATGTCATCGATCAAAAGAGACATTGGTATTAAAGACATGGGAAGTTCAATTCCGGGTCACGGTGGACTTTTAGACAGAATAGATTCTTTAGCCTATACTGCACCTGTGTTTTTTCATCTAACCTATTACATTGCGTATTGATGCAAAATCTGGTATTTAGATTTATTTACGGATTTATACTTAAGATATTCTTAAAAATATTTGTTGGTGTAAAATTCGGTAACAGTAAATTCTTGGTGAATGAAAAGCAGTTTATCATAATTGCGAATCACAACAGTCATTTAGATACTATGTCGATCATGGCTTCTTTGCCAGGATCTATAAGAAATAAAGTAAGACCGGTTGCTGCCGAAGATCATTTTGCGAAAACAAAATTTAAACGATGGATGAGTAATTATTTTGTGAATACGTTATTGATCCAACGTAAAAGGGATAAGGAACACCCGGCCAATGACCCGATAAATAAAATGGTAAAAGCATTGGATGAAGGATATTCACTCATTATTTTTCCTGAAGGTACAAGGGGTGAAGCAGAAGTGCAACAACCATTCAAACCGGGAGTAAGTTTGGTTTTGTTACAACGTCCGAATGTAAAATACGTGCCGTGCTTTTTAAAGGGAATGGGAAAAGCGATGCCTAAGAATGATAATTTAATTATCCCATTCACTTCATCTTTAACATATGGAGCACCTCAGTTAATAAAACCTGATGCAACCCCCGAAAGTATTCTTACTCAAATGGAATTCGAAATAAATACTCTGAAAGAATCGAATTTGCCTAAACGCTAATTCTCCTGCCAGGGATTGAGCCGATACCCCGCAGCTTGTATAAAATTAATTTCACGTAAAATTTATGCGAGGAGTTAAGGCGAAAGCCCGACCCTGAAGCGATGGAGTTCGAAGAAATTATTTTTAAATTGGGATTAATACGACATCTGCTTTGGGGAGGCAGCCACCCTTCGATACGCGCAAAATCCTATAGGTATTAAGTGGACTATTTAGTAATATCTTATTGAATTGTTTGAGTCTATTTTTAGTCGAATGGTATCTCCATTTTGAATGAAATGGGTTTTCTTTAAATCATTGCTATTAATTTTTTCAATGTGAATAGGATTACCAATTTCTTTTTCAAATTTATCCAGTTTGTCCTGAGCTTCTTTTGTTTTTTCCTCAACGCGTTTATTTCCCTCTTCCAATTTGTTGTTTAATTTTTCCATAATTTCATTTAACTCACGGTTTATACGTTCAGCCTCCGTTTCAGGAGGACTGCAGGAAAACAGAATTAAACTGAAAGCTATGGAAAGAAATGCACGCATAATATAAATTAAAACCAGAAACTATTTAAAACTCTCTCTCAAACTGTTTGAGAAATCTTATATCATTCTCAAAAAACAATCGTAGATCATTCACCCCATACAACAACATGGTCATACGTTCAATACCCATACCAAATGCGAAACCGGTAAATTTTTGTGAATCAATTTTACAATTATCCAAAACATTGGGATCAACCATACCACATCCTAAAATTTCGACCCAACCGCTGCCTTTGCAAATATTGCAACCTTTGCTTGCGCAAAACGGACACGATACATCCATTTCGGCACTGGGTTCGGTAAACGGAAAATAAGAGGGACGCAAACGTATTTGTGAATTGGAACCAAACATTTCGCGCGAAAAATGTTGCAGGCATTGTTTAAGATCGGCAAACGTTACACCTTCGTCAATATACAAACCTTCGACCTGATGAAAAAAACAATTAGCACGGGCCGAAATAGCTTCGTTGCGATAAACACGCCCCGGCATAACCATGCGCAAAGGTGGTTGATTGTTTTCCATCATGCGTACCTGTACGCTGCTGGTATGTGTACGCAATGCAATTGGATTTACACCATTCTCAATAAAAAAAGTATCCTGCATATCGCGTGCGGGATGTTCCTCGGGAAAATTAAGTGCGGTAAAATTATGCCAGTCGTCTTCGATCTCGGGACCTTCGGCAACAGTGAATCCTACTTTTGCAAAAATATCAACTACCTTCTTGCGCACTAACGATATTGGGTGACGCGAACCGGTGGTAAATGAATTACCGGGAAGTGTTGGATCAATAACACTTGATTTATACTCAACACCTTTATTGGTTGAACTTTTAAGGAGTTCGATTTTTTCGGTGGCTTTTGTTTTTAATTCGTTCAACACTTTTCCAAGCGCACGTTTTTCTTCGGGTGAAGTATTATTTTTAAAATCATCGAACAACTGTGTGATAGAACCTTTTTTGCCCAAAAATTGAATGCGCAATTGCTCGGCCTGCTCAGCGGTTTGGGCTGTGGCTTTGTCAATTTCGGCATTTAGTGTATCAATTCTGTCTTTCATGGAGGGTGTAAAGTTAAATAAATACCTGAAATATTGAACGCTTCTGCTTACGATTGAAATTAATTTGTAGGCATTTTGGCCCATACCCACACCCACCTTCATTCCGGCTCAGGCAGGAAATGGAATTCTGCGACACCATTGAAAACAGCGCGCGGAGCAAATCTCCACTCACTCAAAGCCAACTTGTAACGCTGTATTTCCTGCATAATTAAGGACTACTTATTTGCTAGTTTTTTCCGGTTATTATTGTAATTTTGTCCAAATGAAATTTACCTGGTTAACCGATCGTAAACTGGCCGAACAGCATTCAAACAAGATAGCTGCCGTGGTATTAACCGCCTTAATTTCCATTGTTCTATCATTTCCGGTATATGTGTTTTTTTACCGTTTTATGCCACCCATTTTTTTGGGATCGACCCGTATTGACACCTATTTAACTTTTATACCCGTGTACGGGGTTGTATTATATCTGGCACTTAAAATAAGGCCGTATCTTATTTACGCAATTATTGGAGGCACATTGGTACTTTTAATTACAGGCTCCATTGGATTTTACGGATTTTCGGATATGTACACCGATTATAAAATGGTGGTGTATAATTTGCGCGAAGGATTAAAACAAACATATTTTAAAAAAGAAGGGGAAGAAATTTTCTCCAATTCGGAAAAGCTGCGCGAAGCAATTGATTTTACCAATACCGAAGTGCGCAATTTTTCGGTCAACATGGCGGTAAAAAACTTTGATGCTTACAGTAATTCAACATACAACCGAAGAACTGTACAGTATTTTTCGATTTTCAAGGAAATACGCGGCAAGTGGCGATATGTTTTTGATCCCACCGAAAATGAATTTTATTCGCACGCCAGCGAAACTATTCGTTTACTTAAAGCCGATAATAAGTTTAAAGGCGATTGTGATGATTACAGTATTTTAATGAGTGCCTGTATAAAAGCGGTGGGTGGAAGAGTGCGCTTGGTTCGTACACGGATTGTTACACCCGAAAAAACCACCGGTCACATATACCCCGAGGTGATGATAGGCAACATCAAGGATCTGGAGAATATAAATTATTTGATACACGAGGTTTTGTTTGAGGCTGAGAATAAAGGGAACCCCATCTATTTTTGCAAGGATCCTGATGGAACCATTTGGCTTAACTTTGATTACAGCGATTTTTATCCCGGGAGCCCTTACGTATCTAAGCTCAGGATATCCACCATTGAAATTTGATTATCAACACCGGCAAATTAAAATTTACCGTATATTTAAACAAAAAACCATTTATGCGAAGCGCAGTTCTGTTTTGTATTTTATTTCTGATGTCTGTTTTCAGCATCAATTCATGTGTAAAGGAAAAGGCTATTGTGCCTCCCGCTTTTGTATGCAATGATACGCTTACGTTCGTGAACGATATCTTACCCATTTTTCAAACCAATTGCGCCATTGGGGGCTGTCACGTTTCAGGTAGTTTATACGCGCCTTTTGATGCAACTGATTACGACACACTCGATTTTTTCATCAATTCAGGGGCATTATTAAACGCCATTAAACACACGGGCGCAATTAAAATGCCAAGGGACAATCCCTCTGACCCCACAATCCCGGCCTCAACTAAATTACCTGATAGTACCATCAATAAAATTGAATGCTGGATCAACAACGGATTTCCTAAATTGTAAACCATGAGAATAATTTATTATAAGTCAACATGGGTTTCAACCGCGGTTCTGTTGTTCGTATTACTAACGGCTATGGACTCACGTAGTACGAAAAAGAAGGAATCGGCTATCGGTCAGCAAACCCTCCTTTCGGAAACATTGATCTTATTGGGTGATAAAAAACCCGTTCACTATATTGATAAAATTGATGCCGCATTGGCCGAAAAAGGACGCCAAATTGTTTTTGATGGTCAAACTACAGGTCCTGATGGAAAAAGATCAAAACTTGTTTCACCTTATTTTGCTTGTATCCATTGTCACAATACAGTAATTGAAGATCCTGATCTGACCAAAAGCGATCCTGATACACGCCTTGATTTTGTAATTGCGCAAAACAAATCATTGCTTCCCGCAACGACATTTTACGGCATCGTGAACCGAACAACGTATTACAACAATGACTATGCAAAAAAATACGGTAAACTGGTTGAGCCTGCGCGCGACACGTTGGTAAACGCCATTCAATTGTGTGCCACCGAATGTTCGCAAGGGAGAAAAATGGAAAAATGGGAGATAGACGCGGTGATACATTATTTTTATACGATATCCTATGCTTTAAAGGATCTAAAATTAGATGAGAATGAATATAAAGAATTAAAACACGCACTGTCAAAAGGTGATCCCGCTATTTATGGGGAGTTTATAAAAGCATTGAAGAAAAAATATTTACAGGCCTCACCTGCAACATTTGTGAATTACAGTGATAAAGCCATTCGTAAATACGGTGAACAGGGAAACGCTGAGAATGGGAAAAAGATCTACGTGCACTCCTGTATGAATTGCCATAAAACGGTTGGTGGAGTTACCAATTTTAAGCTGGACATGGAAAAAGTAACGTTTCGTAATTTAAAACGAAACTTTAAAAAGAACAATCATTTCTCGGCATATTACATGGTGCGCAAAGGAACTTATGCGGTTCCCGGTTATCGACCCTACATGCCTAATTTTTCGGAAGAGCGGTTAAGTCATCAGCAAATGGAAGATCTGGTTGCATTTATTAATCAACAAGCAAAGTAAAAAGATGAAATCGTACCCGGTTC
>JAYUZA010000235.1:0-2316 GCA_043752145.1 Flavobacteriales bacterium | reverse complement strand
TTGCTGTTAAAGTTACTGCGGGCGCACCTGCACATTTGGTAGCAGGCGGAACTGTTATTACCGGAGTTGGGTTCACTGTAACGGCAACTGTTGTTGTTGCGCTGCAACCTCCAATAGTTCCCGTAACAGTGTAAGTCGTAGTCGTAGTAGGACTGGCGGTAACTACCGTTCCGGTTGTTGCCGAAAGTCCGGTTCCCGGAGACCACGTATAAGTTGTTGCGCCAGCTGCTGTTAAGGTTGTACTTGATCCGTTACAAATCACAGGCGCAGCGGGTGTAACCGTAACAACAGGAGAAGATCCTATTGGAGTAATTGAAACGAAACCATCACCTGTATGACCTCCTAAAGTAGCTGTTCCGGCACCTGGTATAAGGCTTGATCCACCACCACCACCACCACCACCAAGTGGGAAAGAAGGAAAGTCGTCAGACCCACCACCACCGCCACCATATAATCCACCACCACCACCACCACCGGGGCCAAGGCCATAACAATTATCGGTGCCACCGGCACCACCATTCACCAATGTTCCGTTTCCACCTGCACTACCACAACCACCCCATGCTGCCCCACCAATACCACCAGCCAGGGTTGTTCCACCACCACCCCCGGTTCCATAAGAACTTGCTCCAACACTGCCGTCTGGATCACCCCCGGAGCCGCCCAGGGCCGCTGTTGAGCCGCCACCAAAGCCACCACCACCACCGGCAATGGCAACACGATTAGCAGTTCCGTAAGGAGCAACGCGAATATCTGATCCACCACCACCACCACCAGATCCAACAGATCCGGGTTTTCCAATTCCACCACCGTTATATCCACCAAGAGTTATTGTTCCCATACCACCAACCCGAATTTGTAAAACCTGTCCAGGTGTTACCGCCAAGGTTCCAGTTACTATTGATCCATCACCACCGCTTCCACCTGTACCACCACCTTCACCACCTTCAACATCAACATTGATTTGAAAAACGCATGGAGGCACGGTATATGTTTGTACACCACCGGTAAAAAAATAATTTACCGTTTGACCAAAAAGGTTTGCAGATGTAAAGACACATAGGGTTAAGAGGAAGGTTAATTTATTTCTCATTTTACTTTTTATTTTTTAAAAATTCTATAGTCAGATAGCATTTATAAACGCAAAGTGAAATTAATCTGCTATCTACATTAAGACGAAGTTAATAAAAACAGGTTGCTAAGGGAAAAAATTGGTTTTTTTTCGCCACGGTATCAATTTAGTTTTGAGCATTCTTTTTAAGAATTAATAATGAGCTGTTTATCTAATTTAAGAGGAGAAACCAACATAATGGAAACAAGCAATTGTTAATAATCAAGGGCAGCTTAACGCATCAAACCGCAAATGTTAAAAAAACGCGATTCACATAAATTTATAACATTTTAAAATGCTGAAATATAACTATTTATGAAACAATCTAATCAACTAAAGATAAATTAGTTAGCGTGAATTTCCTTAAAAACCGGGAATAATGAATCAAAAACCAGGAACATTAATTATTTAATTCCAAAACGAAAGCACCATTATCTGCTGTTGAATAAAATGGTATGTTTTTTTCTTTTGCCTGTTGTTTCCACTTTTCAATTTTCCAGAATTTACTTGAACCATCGGCAATGAATATTGTTTTTTCATTGGGTATTTCAACTTTTGCCAGATTTATTTTTGCATTTTGAGTAAGTAATACATAATTGGTTTTAAAAAGCGATCTTGTTTTGTAATTGTAAGAACTGTCGATCAATTGAAACGTTTTGGTTCCAAATACAATAACATCGTTCTTTATTCGTCCTACCGAATAAATATTTTTGAATTTTTTACCGGTATAATAAACATTCGCAGGATTTAAATTGAGATCATCCCAATTATGTTTTACGTTGAAAAAAAGTTTGTCGGGGTCATTTACAAAATTGCTGTCGGCAATAAAATCATGCTGTTTTCCCTGAATAATATCAATTCCCGTACTGCCATTTACCTGATAAACGATCAATTTTTTTTGATCGTTTATCACATTGGTCTCCGCAATTTGTAAACCGCAAATCGCAATGGCAAAAAACAATATCCATTTAATATAAACAGGTCGTGATGAATTATACCAAGACAACCAGCAAATTAAGATCAGGTATAACAACCCCGCTTCTAAAATAGTTATGCTTATTCCTTCCATTAAAGCATAGGGTAAATTCTCAATAAAACCAACAGTTGAATTTAAAAAATAAATGAGCAACTCAATTAAATACACCATTAAAAACTGTAGCATTGGAACAAGATAAAAAACCGAAGCGATAATGCCCGAATACAAT
>JAYUZA010000234.1:0-6161 GCA_043752145.1 Flavobacteriales bacterium | reverse complement strand
ATGTTAATGTATTTAACCCTTTGCTTACCCCTGTGCACGAGTACATTAGACCGCACTCATTTACAAAAATTGAATCAAATACTACCCATTACGGCATTCAAAAAAAACGTATTTTTAACCAAGAATCATTCACATGATAACGATCAAGAACTACATAGACGGACACTTAGTTGAACCTGTTTCAAAAACATATTTTGATGACACGAATCCATCAACAGGTTTACCCTACGCACATATTCCCAACAGCGATGCAAAAGATGTAGAGCTTGCTTATGCGGCAGCTGCTAAAGCTTTTCCTGCCTGGTCAAATACTACCAAAGAAGAACGTTATGCAATTCTCAATAAAATTGCCGATGCAATAGACACACATCTGGATGATTTTGCGAAAGCCGAAAGTATTGACAATGGTAAACCGTATAAATTGGCAAAACGTGTGGACATTCCACGCGCATCGGCTAACATGCGTTTTTTCGCGACAGCCATTTTACATTGGGGATCGGAATCACATTCAATGGAAGACAAAGGTTTTAATTATACGTTGCGTCAGCCCATAGGTGTTGTTGGCTGTATCTCTCCATGGAATTTACCTTTGTATTTATTTACCTGGAAAATTGCGCCAGCATTGGCAACCGGAAATTGCGTTGTAGCGAAACCATCGGAAATAACACCCATGACCGCTTATTTATTTTCACAATTATGCATTGAGGCTGGTTTACCCGAAGGTGTTTTAAATATTGTACATGGGTTAGGCGCAAACTGTGGCGATGCCATTGTAAAACATCCGAAAATAAAAGCTATTTCTTTTACAGGTGGAACTGTAACGGGCGAACATATTGCACGCACCGCTGCACCAATGTTCAAAAAGTTATCGCTTGAATTGGGAGGGAAAAACCCGAACATTATATTTGATGATTGCGATTTTGAAAAAATGATGGCTACAACCATGCATTCATCTTTTTCCAATCAGGGACAAATTTGTTTATGTGGTTCACGCATTTATATACAAAAAGGTATTTACGAAAAATTCAAGACTGAATTTATTAAGCGTACCAAGGAATTAAAAGTTGGGAATCCGTTTGACGAAAAAGTAAGTTTAGGCGCTGTTGCATCGGCACCACACATGAAAAAAATATTAGGGTATATTGAATTAGCTAAACAAGAAGGCGGGAAAATTTTATGTGGAGGAAATCAGTTTATTCCGCAGGAAGACGGGTTAAAGAACGGCTATTACGTAGAGCCTACCATCATTGAAGGTTTGGCGTATAATTGCCGTACCAATATGGAAGAGATCTTTGGTCCGGTTGTTACTATTATGCCATTTGAAACCGAAGAAGAGGTTATTGCGTATGCTAACGTAACCCAGTTTGGTTTGGCCGCTACTGTTTGGACCGAAAATGTAAATAAGGCTCACCGTGTTGCATCAAAAATTGACAGCGGCATTGTGTGGATCAATTGCTGGCTGGTAAGGGATTTACGCACACCTTTTGGTGGTATGAAAAGTTCGGGCGTTGGCCGTGAAGGCGGATTTGAAGCCCTGCGATTTTTTACCGAAGCAAAAAATGTTTGTGTAAGTTTATAATTTAGATCTGTTACTTTTTAAAAACACTTAGTTATAGTTGTATGGAATTTACGATGGAAATTTTAAAATTATTGATCCCGGGTTTATTAGTAGCCGGTGTTGTTTATTTTTTAATAAGCAAATACATGGATCAGGAGAATAAAAAACGCACGTTTGAATATAAACTGGAAACGCAAAAGCATATCACTCCCCTACGCTTACAGGCGTACGAAAGAGCTATTTTATATTTGGAGCGTATTTCACCAAACAGTATTATTTTGCGCACATACAAATCTGGTATGAGCGCAAAATTATTACAGGCCGATATTATTAAAGCCATTCGTGAAGAATACGAACACAACATGGCGCAGCAGGTTTATATAAGCCCGGGAAGCTGGGCTATGTTGAAACAAGCCAAAGAAGAAACCGCAAAAATGATCAATCTCGGAGCCATGCATGTTTCGAACGATGCGGGTGGAAATGAATTGGCACAAATCATCTTTGAAGCTATTTCTAAAATAGATAAATTGCCTACGGATGTTGCTATTGCGTACCTAAAAAACGATCTTCAAAAAACATTTGGATAAGTTAGATTTCAGAAGTAAAAAGTTAGAATAGATATCCAGTTAAAAAAAATGCCTGCCATAAAATTAGATCTTAGAAGGCAGAATCGCTGAATAATCAAGTACGTTACAAAGAACTATGACAAATATCCTATTCATGTCCCTCCTTTTTTTAGGTGAATTCGGATTTTCTCAATCTTATAAAACAATGATATCAAATGTCGAGGGATTCATACTCAACGACACAAATCGATATCTGAAATTATATAATTCTTACAATGGAACATGCTCAGACTCTATTCTCTTACCTTCAAAATTTCAAAGGGTTTTAATTATTATTGATAAGGTTAATAGCAACTGGATAAAAGTCAAACATATCAGATATGCACCGGGCGTAAAAGAAGATTCGTTAACAAAACACAATGGGCTTTGGATTAAAAATGAATTCTTATATTTTAATGTAGGGATAATAGAAGAAAGTAAAACCACCATATACAAAAAACCAAACAAGAAAGAAATGATTGACATTATGGAGGGTTCACAAACAGTTAAAATAATTGAAGTAAAAAAAGGTTGGGCAAAAATTTCTTATAAGCAGAAAGGAATTGAAAAGCAAGGGTGGGTTGATCGTTACGATCAATGCTCCTATTTTTGGACGGCTTGTAATTGGAACTAAAATTGCTGTATAGGATCACCATTTGCGTTCATCGGAAAGTCACTTCTTCCTCTTAACTTGCCTTTATAGGGTTACTTTTATCAATTTCTACCATTAACCCTCAGTTGACTTAATCAATAAGGAGAATATGGCAAACATACAAAGAACTATACTCATTCTATTTCTTTTTGAAGTATACTCTACTTCACAGGCCCAAACCGATACAATCCGAATCGATGCTTCAAATGTTACGCATAAAAAAGTAGCTACTTATGCTAAAGGGAAAAAAACAATCTCCATCGCTCATTTTGTTGACGGAAAACTAATGGACAGCACAAGCTACGCTAATTGGACAATCGTTGAGGGTCAAAAATATAATCGATGGATGTCCTATTATAAATATGGAGATAGTTGTTACGTGATCCATACCGGAAACCGTGGAATAAAATTAACTGAAGGATGGTTTTGGGGTGGTGATGGATATTTAAGTGGGTTAAAAGAATATTTTACTAATGGGAATTTAAAAAAAGTCAGTTCATTTAAATTAGGTAATGCGAATTATAGAACCATACTGAACGATACGACTACAAACGGGAAGATCAAGAAAAAATGGAAAAATGAAAACTTTCTAAGCATTAAGCATGGTTATTTTATTGAATACGACCAAAAAGGCTCAGTAATAAGCCGCGAAAAAAATATAAACGGAATTAAGGTTGAATGATCCCCACTCCAATTTGATAGCATCCAAGCCTCGGTAAATACTACTTCATACTTCTTAAATCTTACTTCTAACTTTCTTCAAAAACTCCTGTACAGGTCTTAATCTATTTGGTTCAAATATCAAATTTTTAATTTTTTAGCGGGTTACTTAATTTTTTTTAAGGTATAAATGTGAAATAAAAGATCATTTAACCTTAAAAACAAGAAACTATGAAACCCATTTATTTATTAGTACTCATGCTTAGCCTTGCGGCTTGCGGAGGTGAAAGAAAAGAGGAAGGCATGACCATGACCGAATCGGCTGACATGGCCCCTAACACGAAAGATTATACAATGGCCGAAAGCGCCAAGCTGGAAGAATCGGAACCAATGAACAATGATGTTAGTACTGCTGTAAGCCCTAACCTACCCGATGTGGTGGTTCCTAAATTAATACGCACGGCCGATGTTCGTTTCCAAGTAGAAGACCTTGAAAAATCGAGCGAAATAATTGATCAATTGGTAAAGCAACATGGTTCATATATCTCAACGGCAAACATGAGTTCGACCAATACCGAAGCAAACAATACTATTAGTGTTCGCGTTCCCAACCAGGAATTTGATGGTTTGTTAAAAGATGTTTGCAAACAATCAATATACATGCAACGCAAAAACGTAAGCGTGCAAGATGTTACCGAAGAGTACGTGGACATTGAAGCGCGTTTAAAAACAAAAAAAGAAGTTGAAGCGCGTTATATCGAGATCTTAAAATCGAAAACAAAAACCGTTGAAGATGTATTGAAAGCCGAAGAACAAATTCGAATTATACGAGAGGAAATTGAAGCGCGTGAAGGTCGTTTAAATTATTTAAAAAATCAGGTTAATTATAGCACAATTACCGTTCAAGTTTACCAACAGATCGAATACCATGAAAATCCGCAGGAAGTAACCGATTCGTTCGGCAATAAAGCAGGCAGCGGATTTGGTGAAGGGTGGAATGTGATCAAGAATCTTGTGATCGGATTAATTACCATTTGGCCTTTATTGATCGTTGGATTTATTATTTATTTTGTTGTGAGGAAACAACTTCGTAATACAAGAAAACCGAGAGTATAATTAAATCGCAGCTTCGCTGCCACAAGAAAAGTTAGCCGCAGATTTCGCAGATTCACGCAGATTATTAATGTGAATCTAAGAAATTTGCGGCTTATTTTTTTTAAAATCTGTGTAATCGGTGAAAATCTGTGGTTAAAGGGGCGAGGAATTGTCAATACCAATCTTCCCAACAAAATTCATTTGCTAATTTGCTCATCTGTTAATTTGCTAATTATTTTAAATCTGTGTAATCACCGAAATCTGCAAAAATCTGTGGTTAAACGGGGCGGGGGCAAAACTTAATATGTCTTCAGAAAATCAGCCAGCTTATTCACCGCAATAGCTCTATGTGAAATTTTATTTTTTAAAGCCGCATCCATTTCTGAAAAAGTTTTTTCATATCCATCGGGAAGAAAAATAGGATCGTAACCAAAACCCTCATTTCCTCTTCTTTCATTGATAATTTTACCTTTCACAAAACCTTCGAACATAAATTCTTTTCCGTCCATAATTAAGGCTATAACGGTTCTGAACTTAGCGTTTCGATTTGTTTTTCCTTCAAGGTTCTTCAGCAACAAATGCATATTGTCTTCCGGATTTCGTTGTTCACCGGCATACCGAGCACTGTATACGCCCGGGGCGTTATGAAGGCTTTCAACTTCTAATCCGGTATCATCGGCAAAGCAACTTACGTTGAACTTATTAAAAACGAAGCGTGCTTTTTGCAAAGCATTTTCTTCTAAAGTAGTTCCGTTTTCTTCCAACTCGTCCAATTGTCCGAGACTGTAAATAGATTCAAGGCTTACTTTTCCTTCTAAAAGAGCTTCGATTTCCTTGATTTTATGGGTATTTTGAGAAGCAACAAAAATTCTATCCATTATTATCTACTTGTTTGTCAGCTGTTTATGATTATCAGGTAACTTAAATTTAAATAAAGGTATAAAAAACGGGTTTTAAAACTGTGTATCTTCACCTTCCCTGGAAAGCTATGCTTCTTAATTGGTGAAATTGATTAATAGTTGGAAATCGAATACGAAATAAAACCTAAGGAAAAGTTGAATTTAGGTCTTGCCGAATTATGGCAATATCGTGAACTTTTTTATTTTTTTACCTGGCGCGACATAAAGGTAAAATATAAACAAACTGTTTTAGGATTTGTCTGGGCTATTCTCCAACCCCTCATTATGATGATCGTTTTCA
This sequence comes from Flavobacteriales bacterium, assembly GCA_043752145.1. Lineage (GTDB taxonomy): Bacteria > Bacteroidota > Bacteroidia > Flavobacteriales_D > UBA2798 > DASPJQ01. The sequence goes on along the minus strand of JAYUZA010000234.1, from coordinate 391 downwards.
CTGTTTTTTTCGGGCGCGGCTTAAACGTTCCGAGTGACGGTCTTCCTTACCCTGTTTTTGTTTTCAGCGGTTTACTCCTATGGAATATTTTTTCAACCGGTATTACTTCTGCGGGAAACAGCATGATAAACAATTCCAACATCATCAAAAAAATTTATTTTCCACGGTTAATCATTCCTATTTCCTCAGTTCTTGTTTCGTTGTTTGATTTTTTTATGGCGTTCATTGTTTTTATCGGAATTTTAATTTACTATAAAACAAGTATTAATATATCAAACGCTTTAATGTATATTCCATTAGCAGTTCTTATAACAGTAATTTCAACATTTGGCATTGGCACATTATTGGCAGCTCTTAATATTAAATTCAGAGATTTTCGATATATCATTCC
>JAYUZA010000233.1:0-2333 GCA_043752145.1 Flavobacteriales bacterium | reverse complement strand
GCCGGAGTTTTTACAACGAACTATTTGCAATCAAAATATCCTTTAGATCGGGGGTATTCGCAATCGTTGTATTTCAACGGATCAGTAATTCCCGACAGCAAGTTGGTAAGCGAGATTTTTAATTTATCCTTTAATCAAAAATTAGTCAAGAACAATATTGTTATTGCAGCCTATGCCGAGCATGATGACGCGAAAACACTGGAAGAACTGGAAGATTTTTTTAAGCATCTAAAAGCAATTGAATACAAAGGCGAATTCATGAAGATAAACCGACCTTGGGATATTTTTAAATTTAACGGTGAATGTATTAAGAACGACTTTGAGATACTTGCCAAAGGAAAATCATCACAACAATTAAGCGATACGAATTTAATTATTGGACAGCACCGCGTATATGTTGAACCGGGTGTAAAAGCCGAAGCCGTTGTGTTTAATACAACCGAAGGGCCTATTTACCTTGGAAAAAACAGCGAAGTAATGGAAGGTGTTTTGATTCGTGGACCTTTTGTTTTGGGCGAAGGAGCCGTTTTGAAAATGGGCGCAAAAATTTATGGCCCTACAACCATTGGTCCGTTTTGTAAAGTTGGTGGCGAAGTAAATAATTCGGTATTTTTTGGTTACAGCAATAAAGCACACGATGGTTTCATTGGCAATTCGGTTATTGGCGAATGGTGCAATATTGGTGCCGATAGCAATAATTCGAATTTAAAAAATAATTACGGCAATGTAAAAGTGTATAATTACATAACCGAAAAAGAAGTGGATACAGGTTTGCAGTTTTGTGGTTTAATTATGAGCGATCATTCAAAATGCGGTATCAATACCATGTTCAATACAGGAACAGTTGTGGGTGTTGGTGCCAATGTATTTGATGGTGGATTTCCCCCTAAAATGGTACGATCATTTGCCTGGGGTGGTAAACAAGGCTTTGAAAAATACGATTTGACCAAATTTTTAGATACGGTTGAACAAGTTATGAAGCGTAGGAACGTTATACTTGACGAAGAAGAGCGCGAAATACTGACGTATATCCACGAAAATTCGTAAAATGCGAGGCCAGAGCATTCAACGACACATTAACAGTAAATTATGGCGGAGTTAAACACGCCATAATTACCGTATTTTTTTACTGGCATTTTTATTGAGCATACTACACTAGTTAAACATATTTTGATGAACGATTTTTTTGATATAAAAGGTATTTCAGACGCAATTGAGCCCGAAGCCGAGTTTATTCCCTTACTCACATCCGAGGATGAGGAGCAAATGCGTAACCAGGAATACCCAAACGAACTGCCAATTTTACCTATTCGCAATACTGTATTGTTTCCCGGGGTTGTTTTACCCATTACCGTTGGCCGCGATAAATCCATAAAGCTTATACAGGAAGCACACCGAAAAAATAAAACCATTGGTGTAATTGCACAAAAACGCCATGATGTGGAAGAGCCTGAATTGGGCGATCTGTTTCAGGTAGGAACAATAGCAACTGTTATGCGCTTATTGAAAATGCCCGATGGCAGCACAACTGCTATTATTCAAGGTAAAAAGCGTTTTAAACTGGATGAAATTATTACCAACGAACCGTATATGCGTGCCAAGATCACGCCTTTGTTGGATATTCCTCCAATTACCAAAAACGAAAACAGTGAAGCCCTGCTCTCTTCTATCAGAGACATGGCTATGAATATTATAAAACTTTCGCCCAACATTCCAAGTGAAGCGGGATTTGCTTTACGCAATATTGAAAGCCCTACTTTTTTAGTGAATTTTATTTCTTCGAACATGAACGCTAATGTTGAAGAAAAACAACGCATACTGGATATTGGCGATTTTAATGAAAAAGCTCATGTTGTATTACAACATTTAAGCAAAGAGTTACAAATGCTTGAATTGAAAAACGATATTCAATCAAAAGTAAAAGTTGATATTGATAAACAACAACGCGAATTTTATTTACATCAGCAAATAAAACAAATTCAGGAAGAATTAGGAGAGAATCCGGTTGAACAACAGGTAAACGAATTAAAACAAAAAGCTGTTGGAAAAAAATGGACCGAAAAAGCTGAAAAGGTTTTTAATAAGGAATTAGATAAATTAGCGCGATTAAATCCGTCAAGTCCCGAATTTTCTGTTCAGTATAATTATTTGGATACTTTGGTTGAACTACCATGGAACCATTATTCAACTGATGATTTTGATTTGAAGAACGCTCAAAAAATATTGGACCGCGATCATTTTGGTTTGGAAAAAGTGAAAGAACGCATTATTGAGTTTTTAGCGGTATTAAAATTAAAAGGTGATATGAAATCGCCATTGCTTTGTTTATACGG
>JAYUZA010000232.1:0-6176 GCA_043752145.1 Flavobacteriales bacterium | reverse complement strand
CTGCCATTATGAATGCACGTAAAGCAAAACAAGAAGGTGGAATGGTGCGATCGATCTTTTCATTCAGAGTCCCGCTGTATATTCCCGCAGCAGCAGCTATTTTATTAATTTTTATGCTTCCGTATTTTTATGAGGGAAATAAGCCTGTAAAAAATATTGCTCAAGTTACTGTTGAAGAGAAACCGGTACTTGTGTATAAAACCGATACAGTGGTGGTAGAAAAAAATGTTGCAACATATGTAGAGGTTCCGTTCATAAAGTATGTTGAAGTGGTGCGGGAAAACTCTTTGAGTGTACCAAACGGTCTGGACGTTGCCAATATATTTGAAGTCAATAACGTATCGGCCATGAGCGCTCCAAACACAATTGTTTTTGCAAAGGAGCAATTGGACGCTCAAATTAAAAATATTGCCAAATCAAGTGCTGAATCAGAGGAGCTTAACAAGTTCCTGGTGGTGTCAAAATAGACAACTAAATCGATTTTCGACCAATTTAAACACTGATTATCAATAAAGTAGTAAATTACCCTTTTACCTTTGCTCTATATTCGCTATATTGAGTTCGTTATGAGTACAGCGGGGTTTCAATTATCTGATATAGTTTCAAAGTATCCTTTTTTTATGCACTACAAGGGGAATTATAAAGAGAACCTTACGCTTAAAATTGTGGATATTGTTGAAGCCAATCTTGCATTATATTTTAAAAAATTTGTCGTTAACCGTTTATCATACATGGTTGTTGAAGCCGTTCAAAACATTGAGCGATATAGCGCCAGTGAAGGTTCATCGGATGATTATTGTTTTATTTTTTCGGACCATGATTATTTTCATGTAATTACTCAAAACAGAATTGCCAATGCCAACATTGAAGCATTAAAATCGCGATTGGATGTAGTAAATTCAAAAAATCAGGAAGAACTCAAGGAAATTTATCTGGATGTTCTAACCTCGGGATCGCAAACGTCTAAAGGTGCCGGCTTGGGTTTAATTGATATTGCGCGAAAGAGCAAGAACAACCTTGCCTATGAATTTACGTCTATATCGGATGACTTTTCGTTTTATCGTTTGCATGTAAAAATTCCAATACTGGATGAAAATGTTGAGGAAAGTTTAAAAAGTGATGAACTTGAAATTGTAAAACATTTCACAACCGAATTCAACGCCAATAAAAACACCTTGTTCTATTCAGGTGATTTTTCTAATAGTTTTTTGCAATCGCTCCTGGCTATGCTTAACAATTTAAAAAAGAGCGATAGTTTACCTGCCACTTCAATTTTTAAATATGCTTTGATCGAATTAAATCAAAACATAAAGCGTCATGGTTCAAAAATTGACGGAAAAATACCGGGTTTTCTTTGTTTGGAATGGCAAACAGATAAATCATTTTTATCGACCTATAATTTTGTTTCAGATGATAATGCCCACGATCTGGACAAGAAACTTATTCGCTTAAACGGTTCAAGTCAAGAGGGTTTAAAGGAAGATAGTCAGGAATTTATGACCGATTTTAGTTTGAAAGGAGGCTTGGGACTTACTGATATAGCCCGGTTAAACTGGCCAAATAAAATTCAATACAAATTCGAAAATAACTCTAAATTTGGACAGAGTATTTACATGAAAATTCAGTTCAATTATGGATAATGGTCTCTATAAAGAAGAAGCAACCGAGGACACGCCATTGTTTTTGATTAGTAAAAGCACCAATTCCATTTTAATTAAAGGGGTTTCAATGCCCGAAAATTCTTTCGAATTTTTTGATCCGCTTGAAAAAAGATCTTTAGAGACTTTTGTAGACCATAAAGGTGATCTTTCATTGGAAATTGAATTAACGTATTTAAATTCCATGTCAAGCAAGCAGTTGTTTAAGCTTATTAAATTATTATCTGCGCGTCATCCTGCCATAAAGGTAGTGTGGAAATATATTTCAGACGATGATCTGATGCGCATGAAAGGCGAAGAGATCAAAGAAATTTGTGAAGGAGTTGATATTAGTCTTGTAGAGCTGAATTAAATCTTAATCCCTACTATACACACGTCATCGATCTGCTCACGTTTACCTTTCCAATCTGTCAATGTTTTTTCAAGAATTGTTTCCGAATCGCTGAAGCTGTTTTTTGAACTTACTTCGTTCAATACTTTTTCAAATCGCGGAACATTGAATTTAACCACGGCTTTTTCATCGCTGCCAAACTGGTCCATATACCCGTCACTGAACATGAAAATATTATCACCTTTGGCAATATCAATTTTTTGGTCGGCAAGATCTTTTTCCTCTATATCGCTTCCCATAGTTTTAGGGGTAACGGAGAAATGGTTTAATTCGCCTTTACGTTCACGGTAAACACCGTTATTTACGCCAGAAAGCAGTAATTCATTTGAATTATCTTTCATGCTGATGATAGCGATGTCCATACCGTATTCTAGGTGATGTGCATTGTTGGCAAAGGTTTGATGTATGACTTTGTTAAGCTTCATTAGAATTTTACTTGGAATTACCTCACCTTCGACATTAATAACATCTTCCAATACATTGTGTCCCAAAACCGTGAGCATGGCTCCAGGAACTCCATGTCCTGTGCAATCGGCAACAACCAGTATGCGGTACCCGTTCTTGTGCGAGAACCAATAGAAGTCGCCAGAGAGAACATCTTTTGGCAGATTCAAAATAAAGGAATCGGAAAAAAGTTTTTTTAATTTGGTTTTATCCTGCAAAAAACTTGTTTGAATCAATGAAGCATAGCGAATACTGCTCATTAATTTGGAATTAATACGCAAAATATTTTTATTTTTCTCGTTGAGAGCCTCAACGTGTTTCTTTTTTTCTTTGAAGAAGTACAAGAGCAAACAAGCAGAAAGAAGTGCAAAAATGGCAAAAAGACTTATGTAAAGGATGATTTTATTGGCTTGTGAAATTTCATTTTCCTGATAGGTAATTAAAGCTTCCTGATCTTTGATTTTTTGTTCAGCCAAATTAATTTCGATCTTCAATGCCTTGTATTCTTCGGAATCGGGTGATAAACCAGCCAACAATTTTTTTGCATTAGCTAAACGTAGTTTTAAACTGTCAATATTGGTTTCGCCATTAGCAGATAAAAGGTTGAGCAAAGTACTTTCATTCTTTTTTGTAACCGAAACAACTATAGTGTCGGTCTTTACTTTTGCCGGAGCGTTGTTGGTTTTAACAGGGTCGTTTGTTTTAATCGAATTACTTGTTACATAAGAACCGCCACCTGTTTTATTAATTAAGACGGCTTTCTCCAATAAATGCGCATTGGATTGGAAAAGATCATTTTTGGATCTATCGCCACCTGAATTATCAGGTTCAAATGAAAGTGTACCTGCGTCAATGGAAATAGTACCCATATGAACGGATGCATTTTCTTCTTGTTTTAAAATCAGGAACAGTGATTCAAATCGGGTTCGTTTTCCACCGGCAACATAATTAATATCAATTTCAATGGTTGAATAACCGTTACGATTCAATTTCATTTTGAATTTTCCGGGATTCTCCAAGGGAATGGAAAACGATCCGCTAAGTCCTGTAGTTATGCTGGTATTGGTATTTTCACCCGTAACACTTATAACGACATTGTCGAGCGATCCATCAAAGCTGACGTTTTTTTGCGCTTTTTTTAGCAAGGCAACTTTTTCGCCTTTGAACGAAAAAACATTTCCGTTGAGGGTAATGCGTTGCGCATTGACTACGGCAAACAAAGTAAGGAATACGATAAGGAGAAAAATTCGGTTCATGGGTTGATTTTACGCCAATATAGTGCTTTTTCAATTATTAAGATTAGTTTTACAAAATGCATTTAGCAGAAATATTCACAGATGGTTCGTGCCATACACAGTTGCGCATAGGGGCATGGGCTGCCATTGTATTTATTGATAATGAGAAAACAGTGTTAAGTGGGATGGAAGAAAACACAACGCATAACCGAATGGAATTGGTTGCTGTTATAAAAGCCCTGGAATTTGCAGCTTCAAAAATTCATGATAAGCAGGAAATAAAAATTGTTTCCGATAGTCAGTATGCGGTGGGACTCCGGGAACGGAGAGTTAAATTTGTAGCTCAAAATTTTTTGACAAAAGCAGGAAAAGAAATTCAGAACAGCGATCTGGTGAAGGAATTGCTGGGGTTTGATCAAAAAATGACGATCTCATTTCAAAAGATTAAAGCACATCAAAAAAGATCTTCAGTTGTGAATTATAATATTGAGGCGGATAAGCTTTGCAGGAAAATGGTAAGAGAAAGAGTAAGTCGTTCTTCGTGACCAACAAGGCATGTTATCGTTGTTCGTTCTTCGCGAATTTTCTCACTACTCACATCTCACTACTCAATACGTTTTTCGAGATTTTTATTCGCTACTTCAAACTCATTTTTTATCGTTTCAATAATATCTTTGCAGGGTTTAATTTCATCTATCAATTCAACGCTTTGTCCGGCACACCATAAATTATCGTAATTCCCGGGTTTAACTGCTTTTTCCAATCGTTTAAAGCCGCGCAATTGCACCAATGTCTTAAACCATTTTTTTGTGCGTTTTCCTGTCGACAACCAACGTTCGAGCCAATTTTGTTTATACCCTATTTTTTTTGCGTAAGGTGTATTGATAATTGTACAGGGTGTTCCCGATAATTTTTCAGTCATCACAATATCCTCCATATGAGAATCCACAATGGCGTTTTTATATTCGTTGCTCACAGCGGCCTCATTGCTTGCAATAAAACGTGTGCCTACCGAAACACCACTTGCTCCCAATGCCAACGTTGATAAAACGCCCGCGCCATTGGCAATTCCACCGGCTGCTATTACAGGTGTATTCGGAAAATTTTTGATCAATGTAGGGATCAAGACCTGCAAAGGGTAAGGGCCGGAATGCCCGCCTGCGCCTTGGCCCACGGCAATAAATCCATCGCAACCCAAGTCGGCACATTTTTTTGCATGCTCCAAATTTGTAACATCACAAAAAACTTTGGCTCCGTAAGAATGCGCCATTTCAATAACTTTTGCAGGACTACCAAGCGATGTAATGTAAAACGGGACTTTATATTTTACGCAGGTCTCCAAATGCTTTTCGTATAAAGGATTTGTTCTTTGTACAATTAAATTGACACCGTAAGACCCGTTCTTAGTGCTTTCTTTAGCTTTATTTAAGTCGGTTAACAAGGTTTCAAATTCGCCATCCTTTCTAAAATTGAGGCTGGGAAATGCCCCCGCAATACCCGAATTCATTGCTGCTACAACCATTTCTTTATTGGACACCAAAAACATGGGCGCCATAATGACGGGAAAATCAATATGCAATAGCTCGGTAAGTGCGGTTTTTACCTTCATGGGTAAGAATTTATCAACCAAAGTACAAAAAAATGTATTGTTATGCTTGCATAATAGTAAATAACTTATATTTGATTTTGACCAAAACTCACATATGAAATACCCATGCACATTAGGCGCTCAAGCACATACTTAAGATAGCATGGGTATACCATATGACCACTGAAAAACAAATTAACTACAGATGAAACCCGAAGAAACACTTGATTTTCACCTCCGCTGGGCCTGGCACAACATCGCACGCCTTTACAATGCCGAAGCACTGCAACATGGTATTACCATGAGCACCGGTTTCGTGTTACTAAGCATCGACCAAAAGGAAGGTACACCCAGCACCAAACTTGGACCAAAAATGGGAATGGAACCCCGCAGTTTAACGCGTACATTGAAATCAATGGAAGATGAGAAATTGGTCTTTCGCAAAAACGATAAAAACGATAAACGGTCGGTGAGAATTTATTTAACCGAAAAAGGAAAGAAGAAAAGAGATATCGCAAAAACAAAAATTGTTTTTTTTAATGAAGTATTGCAAAGAAAACTTGGGAAAAGAAAAGTAACCGAGTTTTTTGATACGATGAATGAAATGAATGGGCTTATAGAAGAGTTCAGTTTTAATTAGACATCGGACATCAGATGTCAGACTTCAGAAATTTTAAGATAAAAAATTATAGTTATTGAATATGAAAAGTATAAAGAAAGTTGCAGTTTTGGGTTCAGGCGTAATGGGTTCACGTATTGCTTGTCATTTTGCCAATATTGGCGTTGAAGTGGTGTTGTTGGATATTTTACCCAAGGATGCCCCTGAGGGAAACAAGTTGTTGCGCAATAAAATTGTGAAC
>JAYUZA010000231.1:0-2338 GCA_043752145.1 Flavobacteriales bacterium | reverse complement strand
TTTTGGATAATACATACGGTACGCTAATGCTGTTTGACCACCCTTGCTTGTTCCTGTAACCAGCCATTTTCCTTTCATCATGGTTTCCAAAATAATTTTAATGGCGTGAACATCATCGGCTGCTTGCTTAATGGTTAAATATTTCCAGTCAATGTTTTTAGGAACTGACTTTCCAAAATAGCGATGCTCCACCACAACCAAATTACATTTAAGCGATTTGCTTAATTCATCTGTATACCCTTTGCGGGCTGCATAATCAATGGTATATCCGTCTAAATCCATAATATTAGGCACTTCAAGACCGTTATACCCAACACAAAAACGTTGTTTAAATGTTTCGCTTTTGGGATCATCGTGATTAATGGGTTGATCAATATAAACCTCAAAATATTCTTTGAAAAAAGGATTGTCTAAATGGCGAACTTCCAGTTGAGGATATTTAATTAATTTATCGTTTAGCACCGTTTGAGCGAACGAAGAAATGGTGCAGCAAAATATTGCGAGCAGAATGAAGTGTGATTTTCTTATTTTCATACAACTAAATTAATAAAATTACATTCAAATTCAATAACAGGAAAATAAAATAACGAATTATAATAAAATGAGTCCATTTTCACACAGGCTAGCAAATGGCTTACCACTTACAAAGGATTCAAAACTTTTCAACCCGAACGTTGCGAAATTCTCTTCCACTTGCACAAATGTCATTGGTTTTTCAGCATAAATCGAAAGCAAGGGCAAAACGTGCATCAACCACTCACCTGTTCTTTCGTCAACGGGCAAATGAAAATCCTCCTTTTTATTGCTGAAATGCAATTCCATCTTATCCTTTTTCCCTGACTTAATGCCTTGCGGCATATTTCCCAACCATAACAATTTTGTTTCAGGTTTGGGAAGTGGTTTTATATTGTTACTCAAAATATTTTCAATATAATTTAAAGCAATTTTCGTTTTCGGAACATTGAAGTCAAACCATTCGTTAAGGGGAAACTCAAAACAAATACCATGCATGTAATTGAACAACGATTTTTTTAATCCCTCGCAAAACGCATCATGATCGCAACCTATTTCATCTTCATAAACAAGGTCGTTATTGGCAAAAGCGCCAACCTCTGTAGTTTCTAATTTCATCTTAAATGCTTTAGGATCTAACCCCACGGGGCTATGTGCTGTCATGGCAAACCTATGCCAGAACCCCGATTGCAAAACACCTTGTTCAAACATTTGCCGCACCACTTCCATCGAATCAATTGTTTCCTGCGCTGTTTGCGTTGGAAAACCATGCATTAAATACGCATGCACCATAATTCCCGCCTGTGCAAAATTATCGGCCACTTTTGTTACCTGTTCAACCGTAACGCCTTTTTCGATCAAATTCAATAATCGGTCAGAGGCAACTTCCAATCCGCCCGAAACTGCAATGCACCCCGACTCTTTCAATAAAACACAAAGATCCTTGGTAAAACTTTTTTCAAAGCGAATGTTCGTCCACCAGGCAACCGTTAATTTACGTTTAAGAATTTCAATGGCCACATCACGCATCAAAGCGGGCGGAGCAGCTTCATCCACAAAATGAAATCCGTTTTGACCCGTTTGTTTTATTAATTCTTCGATTCTATCGCAAATGAGTATTGCCGAACTTGGTTCGTAACGTTTAATATAATCTAAACTAATGTCGCAAAAAGTACATTTTCCCCAATAACAACCATGTGCCAGGGTTAATTTATTCCATCTGCCGTCGCTCCACAAACGATGCATCGGATTAGCCATTTCAATAACAGACAGGTATTTATCTAAAAGCAGATCAGAATAATCCGGAGTGCCTACATCCCGTTGGGAGTAGTCAAATTCTTTCGAACCGTTAAAATAAGTGACGATGCCATTTTCTAAGGCGAACGTTCTTTTTAGATCGGTTTTGCTACGTTCGCCTCTTAAATATTCAATAAGGTGAAAAACAGGAGCTTCTCCATCGTCCAGCGTGATAAAATCGAGATAATTAAAAACCCTTGCTTCTTTTAATGACCGTAGTTCGGTATTGGCGTATCCGCCACCTAATGCAATTTTTATGGATGGATGATTTCGCTTGATCCATTGTCCGCACTTAAATGCACTGTATAAATTGCCTGGAAAAGGGGCCGAAAGAGCAACCAGATCCGGTTTTACCTGCTCAATTTTTTCTCTTAAAATATCGATTAAAATTAGGTCTGTAAAGCTGTCAGGTTGATTCAAAACTGTATTCAATTCGTCAAACGTAGAAGCCGACCTTCCCAACCTTTCTGCATAGCGGCTAAAGCCAAAATGCGGATCGATCGCCTCGATAATTAAATCAGAAATATCT
>JAYUZA010000230.1:0-6179 GCA_043752145.1 Flavobacteriales bacterium | reverse complement strand
GTCTTTTGTTGAAGTTTCTATTGTTACTTCTGAAAGATCAAGGGCGTCATCTGTAAGTGATATATTAATTGTTGTATTGTCATTTTCAACATTCACTGCAAACTCTTTTTCAAGTAAGCCATCGGCTTGTATAATAAGGATGAATTCGCCTTTCTTATCAAATGTGATCTCAAATTTACCGGTCGAGTCGGTGAGTGCTGCATTTGAAGTTAGATTTTTAATATAAATGGAAGCATTGCGAACCGGTTGTTTCACATCATTATATATAATGCCTTTTATCGTATATATTTGCGCGTTCGCATTGAAACTTTGCAAACCAATAAATACAACAAAACAGAAGAGCAAGTATAATTGTCTTTTCACGGCTGGTTAGTTCGGTTTGCTAAAATTTACGCACCCGCCAAGGTTTTGGATTGTACAAAAGTGAAATATATCCTAATATGCTGCTGATCACAGACAATGAGTTTTTACTAAATAGATTTAGTAAAAAATGAAGTTCGACTAATTTTTCCACTTAATTGTTTTAGTCGATTTTCATTAGGAAAAAATGTCGTCAACTAAAATCCAAGATGTCAAACCCTGCGTAGGTTTCCACAAACAACTAAAAAATAGATCTATGATTAAAAATTACAAACCCCAAAAAAAGAGACTTGCTTTCATAGCATTTATCTTTTTATTCGGACTGTTGCTGTCACCCGGTGTGATGGCCTCAAGTCACCGCGAAGCACCGCTGATCTCCAACGATCCGCTTGCCGACAATACCGATCTATACGCATTCAGAAGTCCCCAGGACACGAATCGTATAATCATTATTGCCAATTACATCCCATTCGAATTGCCTGAAGGTGGTCCGAACTGGTCGACTTTTGGCGAAAACATCCGTTATGAGATACACATTAAAAATGATGCCACCACCACAGGTGATGACATCACGTATCGCTTCACATTCACACGCATCAACGAAGACGGAACAACCTTCTTTAATATAAGGTTGGGTGCTCAAAACATTAAAACAACCTATATATGTGAAAAGAGTTTGGCCGGTGGCCCGTTCACAACTATAGTTGCATCGGGAACCGTGCCACCAAATAACATTGGTCCACGTTCTGAAGGACCTGTTGGATTGAACGCGACTTATGCTTCGAGCTGGGCCGGTGGTATTACCACAGCAACATCTGGTGAGGATGTTTTTTGTGGACCTGCCGATGATCCTTTCTTCGTAGATCTTGCAGGCGCATTTGACCTTGGTAACTTCCGTCCTGATGGAAACCCAACTAACGCTCCGAAAGATGGGTTAGCTCGTTTTAATTGTCATACCATAGCTTTATCAATTCCGGTTACAAGTTTGCAAAAGTCAGGTTTAGGTCTTAGTGCCGCAACCGATATACTTGATGGTAACTTCGTAATTGGTGTTTGGGCTTCGGCTTCACGTCAACAAGTAAAAACATTAACTGCCGGATCGGCTGCTGTAGCAAATTCAGGTCCGTATGTACAGGTTTCACGTTTAGGAATGCCATTGACGAATGAAGTCCTCATTCCGGTTGGAATGAAAGACGCGTGGAATGCAGCAAGCCCTTATACTGGCGATGCGGCATTCATTCCGTATTTCAAAAATCCTGAATTAGCATTGTATATGGATGATTCACAATTTGGCGGAGCAGTTCCGGGATTGAATCAATTGCGTATGCAAACGAATTCATTGGGTGCATTCGATTTCAGAAACACGAAAAAAGGTTTATATGATCTTAAAGGTACTGCTGCAGTAGCGGGTACCGCGTTAGACGATGCTATTTTTGGAACAATTTTGTTGCCCGATAGTACAAGTCCACGTGCTGTGGATATTCTTCCAATATTTTATACAGGTGTTCCTAATTTAGCTCCGTACCATTTGGCAACGGGCAAACCGGTAGGAAATCCATTGGCGAATGGTAAACCATTCATCAATAACTTTTTGCCAACACTTGGCGATATGTTGCGTTTGAACATGGCAACTCCTATTACTCCACGTAATCATCCTCAATTTAGTTCATTGGGTATTGTGTATTGCGCAGTTTTAGGTTTGACCGATCCTGCATATAATACTACTGCTACTTTACAGTGGATTCCTAACATGGATGGTTTCCCGAACGGAAGACGTTTAGAGGATGATGTTACAACAATTGAATTACAAGCAGTGTCGGGTGTTGCTTTAGCAGCTATCGGATTGTGGTATGACGATTATGTATTGGCAGGAAGTCCTGTTACATTCGATCTTCAAAGTGTACTTGGATTTAACGCAGGTGTTACACAAAACGATACAACGTTCAGAACAACGTTCCCATTTGTGCAAACACCTTGGAGAGGATATGATCATACTGAACAATCACGCTTCTAATATAAAAAAGAGAAAATTATGAAAACAATTATAAGATCAACCATAAGCGTTCTTGCGTTATTGTTTATGACGCAGGTAACAGCAACGGCATCCTCTCATAGGGAAGCGCCACTCATATCGGCCGATCCGCTTGCGGATAATACCGATCTATATGCATTCCGAAGTCCTTGTGATACCAACAAGATCGTTATCATAGCCAACTATATTCCGTTTGAACATCCAGCGGGTGGACCAAACTGGTATTCTTTCGGTGAAAATGTGCGTTATGAAATTCACATCAAGAACGATGCTGCAACTACAGGTGACGATATCACGTATCGTTTTACGTTCACACATGTTGTCCAGGACGGAACAACGTTCTTCAACATTCGCTTAGGACAACAAAATCCGAAAGTGACGTATATATGCGAAAAAAGCATAGGAGGCGGACCTTTCACAACTATCGTTACGGCAGGTGATGTTCCTCCTCCGAATATCGGACCTCGTTCAATTGAAGGTGCTGCCGGTTTAAACACAGCGTATAGCGCTTTGGTAACTGCTGCACTTGAAAATGCAACATCAGGCGAAAAAGTTTTCTGCGGTCCTGTTGATGATCCTTTCTTTGTGGATCTTGGCGGTGTATTTGACTTAGGTGGTTTTAGAACTGCCGGTGCACGCGATGGATTGGCAAAATTCAACTGTCATTCAATATGTCTTGAAATTCCTGTAAGCGATTTACAAAAAACAGGTCTTGGTCTTGCTTCAAAAAGCGATATTCTTGATCCTAACTTTGTAATTGGTGTTTGGGCTTCGGCATCTCGTCCGCAGGTTACAACATTAAGTTTAACCGGTGGTGCTCCTGTTGCTTCAGGTGGCTGGGTACAGGTTTCACGTTTAGGAATGCCATTAACAAATGAAGCTGTAATTCCAGTTGGAATGAAAGATCAATGGAATGCAACCGATCCTTATACAGGTGATGCTGCTTTCATTTCGTATTTTGAAAATCCGGAATTGGCATTGTACATGGATGACTTATTATACGGTACAGCTGTTCCGGGGCTTGCTGCGTTGCGTGTTCAACATGCATCGTTAGGAGCATATGATTTCGGAAACGGAATGGATGGATTGTTTGCGTTAAAAGGTACACCTGCAGTAGCGGGTACCGCGTTAGATGATGCAATTTTCGGAACTATATTGTTACCGGGTGCTGCTCGTCCGCGTTCGGTTGATATTCTCCCAATATTTTATACAGGTGTTCCTAATTTAGCACCGTATCAATTGGCAACGGGTAAACCGGTAGGAAATCCATTGGCAGCGGGTAAACCGTTTATCAATAATTTCCTTCCTACCATGTGTGATATGTTACGTTTAAATATGGCTGTTCCGCCAACACCACGTAACCATCCGCAATTTAGTTCATTGGGTATTGTAAATTGTGCTGTATTAGGTTTAACAGACCCAACATACAATACAACTACAACATTGCAATGGATCCCTAACATGGATGGTTTCCCGAATGGAAGACGTTTAGAGGATGATGTAACAACAATAGAATTACAAGCTGTATCGGGTGTTGCTTTAGCAGCTATCGGATTATGGTACGATGATTATTTATTGGTTGGAAGTCCTGTTACAACTGACTTGTTAGACGTATTAGGATTTAACGCAGGTGTTACGCAAAACGATACAACGTTTAATGCATGTTTCCCTTATTTACAAACTCCTTGGAGAGGATTTAACGGTGCAAGTTATGTTGGTCCTACAATTGGTGTTAACGATCTTAGCATTGGTGCTCCAATGAGCGTGATAACCGGTTATCCGAATCCGTTCACTGATAATACCAACATTAAGTATCATATTTCGGCCGATGCCAACGTGAGCATTTCAATTGTTGATATGAACGGTAAAGTAATGAAGGTAATGGATCAGGGTAAACAATTACAAGGTGGATACACCATTAATTGGTCATCGGGTAACATTCCTAACGGACTTTATTTCGCAAATTTGAGCATTAACGGACGCAAAACACAAACCGTTAAATTGATTAAACAATAAGTAAACAAAATCTGAAATCAGAAAGTTGAAATCAGAAAAATTTAGAATACAAGAAAGGGCCGGGGAGGTCAAAAACTTCGGCCCTTCTTTTTTAAAAAGTAAAAACAAATAAGATCAACCCTAAAAACAATTTAAAAAAACGCATTATGTTATTAAGAAATCTATTAATTGTATTTTCATTTAGCGCATTGCTTACATCCTGCTCCGAGAGTGAAGGAAAAGCAAAAATGGAAACACCCATCAGAACTAAATTTACATTCCCCGAACTAATGGCCCGTAAAGGTCAGTTAGCAACTACCGAGGAATGGACAAAAACAAAAAACAAGGTAAGTGAGCTTATGAGTAAGCTCAACAAAAACGAAAAAGACGAAAAGTCGGCCTTGCAATTGGTGCAAATTTATATGCAGGAAGCACGTGTTACGGGCGAACATCCGTATTACTATCCTGCTATTTTAAAAATACTTGATTTTGAACTTTCGTTCAATGATAAATCGTTTGAAGCCTTAACATACAAAGCGAGCGTGTTGATGAGTCAACACCGTTTTCAGGAAGCGTATGAAACAGGAAAAAAAGCACAAAAACTTGGAAGAGGTAACGCGTATATATATGGTGTATTAACCGATGCCAATGTTGAATTAGGAAAATACGAAGAGGCTGTACAAGTTTGCGATAGTATGCAAGCATTGAAACCAAGTTTGGAATCGTATGCACGTGCATCTTATTTGCGCGAAATTTATGGAGACTATAAAGGATCTATTGAAGTAATGAAATTAGCGGTTGAAGCAGGTTTGCCGGCTTCGGAACCGTATTGCTGGTGTAGAAAAACATTGGGCGTATTGTTTGAAAACGTAGGAAAATACGAGGATGCCGAAAACGAATACTTAAATATTTTAGCTGCTCGTCCCGATTATGCTTTTGCCATGGAAGGATTGGCGCGTGTGGAAAAACACCGTAAGAATTATGACAAAGCAATTGAGCATTTAAATAAAGCCATTGCTATTATGCCCGAATTTTCTTTTCACGAAGAGTTAGCGGAAATTATGTTATTGCAAGGCAAGAAAGATGAAGCGATGAAGAAGTATAAAGAAACAACAGTAATGTTGGAGGAAGACAAAGCTTCGGGACATATTGTGAATTTGGATATCGCCAATGTTTATATAGCATTAGGTGAATACGACAAAGCTTTAGAGTATGCCCAATTAGAATTAGGCGTACGCCCGCAAAACATTGATGTGAACGCGGTAACTGCGTGGATCTATTACAAGCAAGGCAATAAAGAAAAAGCCTTGGAGCATATTCGTATTGCAAAACGTACAGGATCACAACAACCAATGTTGAATGCTCGCGCAGGAATTATCGAAACCAACTGTGGTGGCGATGCGAAGAAAGGCAAAGAGTATTGGAACGCTGCTAACAAAGTAAATCCGCAAATGGTGGCGTTACTTGAAGGAAAAGAAGCGTAAAAAATAAACCAAATAGGACACATAGAAGTGCGTGGCGTGTTAAAGGAGTTAACTTCTTTCATGCACATAAAGTCTACATTAGAAAGCGAAGCTTTTAATTACACTGTGACCGGCCTGATAAACTCTATGTGCCTATGTGGTTAAAATGGAAGAGAATATTATAAGTTAATAGTTACGTGGTAGTCGGTACTTACAAACGTTCCGCTCCTGACAACTGACAGTGGACAACTGAGAACCTTTTTTTAAACGTTCCGCTCCCGACAACCGAGTACTAAGTACTGACAACCGTTTTTACCTGCGGTAAAAAC
>JAYUZA010000229.1:0-2340 GCA_043752145.1 Flavobacteriales bacterium | reverse complement strand
AAGACTTGGTTTTAATGTCAACATGTAAACCAAGGTTTGAATTAAGGCCAAAACGGCTTACCATATTACCCCCGGGCAATTGCGGGGCAAAACTTACCCGTATAGAGGTTATGAACAAACTTGAGTCCTTCAAGTTGGCCTGACTAAAGGAATATGCCTGGTTTAAAACCAGCAATATGAAGGCTAAGTACCTGTTCATCTTACAAATTTATCATATTTTGGCCTCATTTTACCTTTAATCATGAAGTTCAAAAAACAAGTTTACACATAAAAGGAATATCAATATATTTAGTCCTCATTTCTAAGTAAAACGCTTTATGAAAAAACTTATTATCCTATTGGGACTAATTAACGGTGCATCCGCATTTTCGCAGGATTGTTTAAAATCGGTTGGCGGTGGAGCCTGTATTGTAGAGGAAGATGGAAAATATGGAATAAAAAAGAAAGATAAATATATCATACCTGCTTACTTTGATGAATTAATTGATCATACGGGTAAATATTTTTCGGTTTCGCAACATGAAAAATGGGGTATGTTCGATATTAAAGGTCACATGGTATTAACTGTTGCCTTTGACAAAATTCAGGTTATTGATGCTGCGGCAGGTTTGATCTATGCAGAGGGAAAAGATTACCATAACCTGGTTATTACTGATAAGATCGTTCACCCGAATGGTTCGAATAAAGTAAATCCGTTTTTATATGCTTCAAATTACGAAACTACAGTTGGCGAATATCTTGCATTTATGGATGATATGCGTAAGAATCCGCCATCGGATTTCAGTTACGATCTTTCAATTCCCGATACGAACAAAATGGCACAAAACAATCGTTTGATTTTTTCCAAATTCCTTGTCGAGGGTGATGAAACTACTTGTTATGAAAGGTATGAGCCGTTTAACAACAAACCTTCAACCGAAACACAAATTCCCTGTATAGTTTGGAAAGATAAAAAACTGGCCGGCTTTTTAACCTTACCTATTACCGGAGTTTCGTTCAAACAAGTGCAACGGTATTGCTTATGGTTAAGCGATAAAATGAACGCACAGTATACAGCCGATCTGCCATATGAAATGATCTTTCGTTTGCCAAAACCATTGGAATGGGAGCCTATTGCCACAAGTGGTTTGAGAGATGAAATGAAAATGAACAATTGCGTTGACAGTATGAATGTAAAAAAATGCATTCTTTTAAATCATAAATACAACAAGGATGTTTGTGCTCAAACCGAAGACCAACGTGCGCGTTATGGTGAGAGTGTAGTGCCTACAGATGGATATAACCCTGACCTTAACGGAATATTTAATTTATTTGGTAATGTTGCCGAAATGACCACCGATCAAGGTGTTTGCAAAGGTGGGAGTTATATTCATTATGCAAAACATTGTAACGCCACCAATCAAATTCATTATTTGAATCCCGAACCATGGTTGGGCTTTAGATGGTACATTGAGTACCGCATGAAAAAAAGATAAAAAAGAAAGACCCCTGCTGCTACAGGGGTCCACGTTGCTACTGCCGTAAACAGTTACTAAAACAGGAAAGAACGAAGTTTAGAACGGCAAGTAGATTCCCACAGTGAAGGGGCGAAGATCGGGGCCTTTTCCACTTTCAAAAACAGGCATTAATCCGTAGTTGGCAAAAACCGTAAAGTGTTTTCCATATCCCAAACGTGCGGTTGCCATAAGCTGGAAAGGATTTAACTGGTAATGGCCTTTTACTTTTCCATCAGAATCAAATCCGTTAAAATTATACTCCTGCTTTAAGTTCGAGCCTAATTTATAGCCTCCAATTACACCAAAGCCAAAATGAAATGCTTTACTCATGCGTGCATGTGTTTTGATCTCAAACATTAAGGGAACCTGAAGATATGTTGCGCTTAATTTATTTTTACTGTAATTAATAATGGGTTCCTCGATACCGTAAACCGAGTCGGCATTGTAATACAAATTATAATTATTCTTTAAACCGTATTTGTTCCACTGTATTCCCAAACCTGTAACAAGTGTTACATATTTAGGCACAATTTTAATTTTCACATCTGCAAAATTTATTCCGAATGTAACCGATTTTGAATAATCCAATTCAAGAAAGCGATTGGCATCACCAATGTTTAAACCGTTTGAAGGAGTTAAAAAACCGTTTACACCTAAATACATGCCTTCCCATGTGGAGAATTTATCGCGTGGTTTTGGCGGGTCCGCTTTTTTACTGCTTGTATCGGGTTTTGTCTCACATTGATTTCGTTCAATAATGATCATGTCAAAATTTTTGAACGACATTCTTGTACTATCGTTTTTACAATCCAATTTTTTTGTACTATCGGTCTGGGCACTTACG
>JAYUZA010000228.1:0-2340 GCA_043752145.1 Flavobacteriales bacterium | reverse complement strand
TTATTTTTATAACATAAGTAATTAATACCTAACATTACCAATGAAAATAGCCGTTTTATCCCGTAATGCCGATTTGTATTCAACCAGGCGTTTGGTTGAAGCTGCCATTCAACGAGGGCACGAATGCGTTGTTTTAGACCATCTCAAATGCACAATGTTGAATGAGCCGGGTAAACCCCGCATTTTTTATAAAGGCGATGAAATAAACGGGATAAATGCCATAATTCCACGTATCGGATCATCGGCAACTTTTTATGGCACAGCAGTGGTAAGGCAGTTTGAAATGATGAAGACTTTTTCGGTCAATTCTTCGGTTTCCATTAACCGCTCACGCGATAAACTGCGCAGCTTACAAATTTTTTCACGACACGATATAGGTATTCCAAAAACCGTTTTTGCCAATCACCCTAAGAATATAGACATGCTTTTAGAACAAGTGGGCGGTGTTCCATGCGTTATAAAATTATTGCAGGGCACACAGGGAATTGGTGTTGTTTTAGCTGAGACCGACAAAGTAGCTAAATCGGTTATTGAAGCATTTTTTGGATTGGATGCAAGCTTTTTAGTGCAGGAATTCATCAAAGAAGCTGGTGGTGCCGACCTGCGTTGCTTCGTTGTTAACGGTCGGGTCGTAGGGGCTATGAAACGTCAGGGAAAAGATGGTGAATTTCGCTCAAATTTACACCGTGGCGGAAGTGCCGAAGTCATAAAAATTACACGCGATGAACGAAGAGCCGCTCTACTCGCTGCAAAAGCTATGGGCTTAAATGTTGCGGGTGTTGATCTTTTACAATCGTCACGCGGACCACTAATCCTGGAAGTAAATTCTTCACCCGGACTCGAAGGAATTGAAGGCGCTACAAAGGTTGATATTGCCGGAGCGATCATTGAATTTATTGAAAGTAAATTCAAGGGTGGATACAAGAAGGATAAGATTTTAGGTTAAACAGTTTCGAGTTTCTAATTTCGAGTTGATATCTACGTGATCGAAACGTAAACTTTCTGTTCCCGTTATTTTAAGTTGTACGGTTTCTAATTTCGAGTTAGGGATTTGCGTAATCGAAAGTGCCAGCTTCAAGGATTCAATAAAAAGCAAATTGTTTGCCTTAAACACTTAACGGCCTGTCACTGTTATTTCGTTTGTTCATGACGTGCCGCTTGAAGTTCCACCAACTCGAAATTAAAGCTTCGGAACTCGGAATTAACTAAAACATGAAAGTCACCCCACCTATCGCATTAAATCCCTGTAAAGGATAATTTTTCCAGCGATTATAACGCCCGGCAAGATTGTTGAAATGCGCGAATACCGAGAAGCGTTTTGTATACCTGTACTCTAACTGAATATCCGTATCAAAATATGGTTTCAGGTCAATAATGTATTTACCATCAGGCTGCACCGTAACACCTGAAATAGGGACAAGTGAATATGTTTTACGTGTTCCCAATAATTCAAGGTTGTAACGAATAATAATTTTATCCTTTAAATTATAATTAAAGGTGGAGTAAATTTTAAAATTCGGCATGTTCCATGCAAAGGTTTGGTTGCTGGTTGAGTAATTATAATATGTTCCACCAAACAACAAATGCCATTTACTGGAAGTCCTGAATAAAATATGTGCATCGGCCGTAAACATATCGATAGTGTCGTACGCTACGGAAAAACGATTTTGAACTGAATAAACGGTATCCTCAATAAACAATGGAACGCTTTCGTTTTGCGAATAACTTAGCTTACTGTTAAATGACAAATTCGCGCTCCATGTCCCGCGAATACCGGCATATAAATTCATTTTTTGATTGGTGTTCAGGTATTCATCGTTGGTCACAATAAAAGGATTTTGTTTACTCAATGTATACAATGAATTACGAATGGTATTCCTGTTTGCCCCAACATAAGGGATCAAAATATCGTTGAATAAACTATAGCTCAGATCAACATCGGGGAAAAAATAAAATTTACCAGATGAATATATATCGGCATTTACCATTAATCCAACTTTGATCTTTAAATTCCCCGCATATGTAACTACTGTTGGATTCAAGCCCAAAATAAAATTGTTTTGCTGATGTAAACACCTGTACAATACAGGTTCTTTAAAAGTGGTTAAGCAATCACAGCTATCATCATTTATTTGATTGAAGTCGACCGTTAAACCTAAGCCATATAATTCTTTTTTGTACTTCTTACTTCCGCCAACGTCTAGCAAAAAATTATATTCGCTTGCACCGTGATTATCAAAGTATGGCCTGAATTGCAAACTTTCGCGGTGAAATATCTTAGTTGTATCGTTCGGATACGTTGTGTTTCCTGACAACCTGAATAATAAACCATTGTAAATT
>JAYUZA010000227.1:0-2343 GCA_043752145.1 Flavobacteriales bacterium | reverse complement strand
TATCCAGAATTTTACAAATGAAACTTTAAATTCGTCAGAACGAGGTAAAACAAGCCTTATAGGGCTAAAAACGACTATTTCTTACCCTTAGCTGCTAAAACAGTATTCATCATTAAACTGGCAATGGTCATTGGTCCTACTCCACCCGGAACTGGAGTTATATAAGAACATTTTGGAGCCACCTCATCAAACTTTACATCACCCACAATACTGAAACCGGCTTTTTTTATTGTATCGGTTACTCGTGTAATACCAACATCAACAACAACAGCACCGTCTTTAACCATATCGGCCGTTACATAATTTGGTTTGCCTAATGCAACAATTAAAATATCGGCTGTTTTGCAGATCTCTTTTATATTTTTTGTTTTACTATGCGTTAACGTTACGGTACAATTTCCGGGGTTCGTATTCCTGCCCATTAAAATACTCATGGGCAATCCAACAATATTACTTCTTCCAACTACCACACAATGTTTACCAACGGTTTCAATTTTATATCGTTCCAACAATTGCATAATTCCATAAGGGGTGGCGGGTAAAAAGCAAGATAAATTCAACATCATTTTTCCTATATTCACAGGATGAAAACCATCCACATCTTTTTTCGGATCAATGGCTTCGGTCACTTTTTTCTCGTCAATATGAACCGGTAAGGGCAATTGAACAATATAACCGTCAACTTCTTTATTGTTATTTAATTCAGCTATTTTTCTTAAAAGTTCTTCTTCCGAAACTGTTTCGGGTAATTCAACCATTGAAGAAATAAAACCTACTTCTTCACACGATTTTATTTTTGAACTTACATAAGTTAAACTGGCACCCACATTCCCAACAAGTACAGCAGCTAAGTGCGGAATCTTTCCTCCTGCTTTTCGAATATTGTCGACCTGAATTTTAATTTCATCTTTAATTTCCTGCGATGTTTTTTTTCCGTCCAGTAGGATCATGACAATAAATTTAAATTAATAAAATCTTTATGAAAGCAAAACGTCACGCCTGTGGCGTGACGTTTTAATTATTTGCGTGAAGCAATTGCGGTATAATCTCGCTTGGTATGACCTGTGTAGATTTGACGTGGTCGTCCGATAGGTTCTTTGTTTTCCACCATTTCTTTCCATTGCGCAATCCATCCCGGTGCACGACCAATAGCGAACATAACGGTAAACATATCGGTAGGAATTCCTAATGCGCGGTAAATAATTCCCGAATAAAAATCAACGTTCGGATAAAGTTTACGTGCTACAAAGTATTCGTCCTTCAAGGCTACTTCTTCCATTTTTTTGGCAATTTCCAAAACAGGATCATTTACGCCTAATTTATTTAAAATATCATCGCACGCTTTTTTGATGATTTTGGCACGCGGGTCAAAGTTCTTGTACACGCGGTGACCAAATCCCATTAAGCGGAAATTGTCATTTTTATCTTTTGCTTTTTCGATCCATTTATCAACGTTGCCACCATCGTTCCTGATCATTTCAAGCATTTCAATTACTTCCTGGTTTGCACCACCGTGTAACGGACCCCAAAGTGCCGCAATACCGGCCGATAAAGCAGTGTAAAGGTTTACGTTTGAAGAGCCAACTATACGCACCGTTGATGTTGAACAGTTTTGCTCATGGTCGGCATGCAGGATCAATAATTTATCTAAAGCGGCAGCAACTACCGGATCGGGTTCGTAATCAAATGTTGGCATACTGAACATCATATGCAGTAAATTTTCGGCATATCCATATTTGTTTAATGGATAAACCGGAGGATGTCCCATGGCATTTTTATATGCCCAGGCCGAAAGCGTTGGTATTTTAGCAAGTGATCGGTAAACCGTGGTTAATTTTTTTTCATACGAACGGTTTGGATCCTGCGAAGCGGGATAGAACGTAGAAAGTGAACAAACCAACGATGACAAAACACCCATTGGATGCGCTTTTGTTGGATATGCTTCGTAAAAACGTTTCATATCCTCGTGCACCAATGTATGGCTGGTTATATTGTGTTTAAAATCTTTAAATTGTTGCGCGTTTGGCAATTCACCAAAAATGAGCAAATACGCTACTTCCAAAAAGGTCGATTTTTCAGCCAATTGTTCGATCGGATATCCGCGATAATGCAAAATTCCATTCTCACCATCCAAATATGTGATGGCGCTCTTGGTAGCTCCTGTGTTTTTGTATCCCGAATCAAGGGTTATATACCCTGTCTCATCACGTAGTTTGCTAATATCAACTGCCTTTTCATTTTCGGTTCCGGTTACTACGGGCAGAGTAAATTCTTTGCCTTCAAGTACCAATTTAGCTGTTTCACTCATAAAATAACTGTTTAATGCGTGTGAAGTTAAATAAA
>JAYUZA010000226.1:0-2345 GCA_043752145.1 Flavobacteriales bacterium | reverse complement strand
GGGTATCGCCATTTAAAATGGCCATCAATTCGGTTGTTTGTGCCGTGGTTAATTCTTGTCCTTGCCCTACAACGGTAGCGTCAAGTTTGCCGTTTTTAACAGGTTTATAATTCCCATAAAGCTGATTATCTAAGTTATAGAGATATACTTTTACGTAGCTATAGGCAACTCCCGGCCATGCAGGAGCAACGCCTTTTTTTTGTGAGTACCCTTGGGCAGCAAACATTAACAATGCAATAACCAGTGTGGTGATGTTTTTCTTCATATTCATTTCAAAAATATATTAATTTTCCGAATGCAAATGCGCGCCCTTATCGTTGACGACTCAGAACAAGCCCGTGAATTCCTTAAAGGGGCTGTGGAATCCTTTCATTCTCCAACCATTGAGATAGTTGGTGAAGCCCCAAGCGTTGTGGAGGCAGCCAAAAAAATTAAGCAATTAGAGCCTGATCTGGTGTTTTTAGACGTGCAATTGAGTGATGGCGATGGTTTTGATCTGTTGGAATTACTCGGAAAAGTCAATTTTTCCATCATTTTCACTACTGCCAGCGATGCACATGCCATTAAGGCCTTTAAACATGCTGCAGTCGATTATTTATTAAAACCCATTGACGCCAATTCGCTTAAAGCAGCTGTTGAACGTGCCACAAAAACCAAACCTGTAAAAGACTCACTTGACTTATTGGTTGATCACGGAAAAAAACAAAAACAGTTTGAGCGAATAGCGTTACATACGCAGGAAAAAATTGTAGTGGTAGATATTAAAAATATTGTGCGTTGCGAAGCCGATGTAAATTACACCTGTTTTTATTTTCACGATAAAACAAAAATGATGGTAACGCGCACGTTAAAAGATTTTGAAGAAATGTTGGAAGACAGCGGATTTGCACGCGTGCATCAATCGCATTTAATTAATACACGTTGTATAAAGGAATTTATAAAAGGCGATGGTGGATACCTGGTATTGAATGACGGTTCAAACGTACCGGTCTCCATTCGCAAGCGTAATTATGTAATGGAAGTTTTGAATAATTTATGAAGACAAAGTATTGGATGAGAATGGGTTTATTGGGCAGTGTTTTGTTGGCATTGTTGATGATAACCTGCGATTCGTGCGGAATAAAAGAAGAAGGAACTGATAATGATACGACAGATGTTATTTCATTTATTTCAACATTTAATACTCCTAAATCAGAAGCCTTGTATCATCAGGGAGAAAAAATCCCTTTCAATATTTCATACAGTGATGGAGGTAAATCGTTGCTAAAAACCGAGATTTTTTGGGATAATAAACTTATTTACTCATCTGAACAAAAACAAAAAGTAACCACGTTTGATTTTGCTACCGATACTGTTCAATTGGGTCCGCATTACATGAGCGCTATTGTAACGGTAGAAGGTAGATCACCTGAAAAATATGAACAGCAGGGAATATTGATCGTCTCAAATGTAATTCCCGTAGAATACACGTACAAAGTGATCAATAAGTTCGATCATGATGTGAGCGCATATACACAAGGACTTGTTTATGAAAACGGGTATATGTACGAGGGAACCGGCCTGGAAGGAAAATCAGAATTGCGTTATGTTGATTTTAAACGAAGCAAGGTTTTGCGTACGCATAAACTGAATAACAATATTTTTGGCGAAGGTGTAGCTGTTTTGAAAGACAAAGTTTATCAGTTAACATATACCACCAATAAAGGTTATGTGTATGATAAAAATACGTTTAAACTATTGCGTGATTTCAACTATCCTACCCAGGGTTGGGGTTTAACGCACGATGGTACAAGTCTTATTTTAAGCGATGGAACACCCACTATTTATTTTTATGACCCCGCTACATTTTCGTTGCAACGCAAAATTGTGGTCGTAGATAATTTATCGGCTGTTGGATTGATCAACGAATTGGAATATATAAACGGTGAAATTTGGGCCAATATTTATCAAAGCGATCTTATTGTACGTATTGACCCGAAGACAGGCCGTGTAAATTCAACCATTAATATGTCGGGCTTACTTACCGAGCAGGAAAAAATGCAGCACGTTGATGTATTGAACGGAATAGCCTATGATGCGGTTGGTAAAAGAACATACGTTACCGGTAAGCTTTGGCCATGGTTGTTTGAAATTGAGCTTGTAAAAAAGTTGCCGCTATAGTTTCGTCATATTCATGTTAAGTTATTCCCTTATTTTTTTTATATTTGGGCGTGCAATTATCCATGGTAAAAACAGTTTTATTTTTTTCGGCTTTTTCGGCAGTCACGTTGAAGTGTACAAAGCAACAGGCGGCTGACCCTCAGTATAAAGCTACCAAATGTGTAATTTTATTAATTGATGGTCCG
>JAYUZA010000225.1:0-2346 GCA_043752145.1 Flavobacteriales bacterium | reverse complement strand
GGACTAGGTTATGTTGGCTTACCCATTGCCCTGGCTTTTGCGCGCAAAGTAAAGGTTATTGGTTTTGACATTAATCAAGGTCGTGTTGACATGATGAAAAAGGGTATTGACCCAAGCGATGAATTGGGTAAAAAAGATTTTGAAAAATGTGATATTACTTTTACCGCATCTATCGACACACTTAAAAAAGCAAATTTTTTCATTGTTGCCGTTCCAACGCCTATTGATGAATACAATATGCCCGATCTTACACCACTTATTAAAGCTTCTGAAACCGTTGGTAAATGTTTAAAAAAAGGAGATTATGTGGTATATGAATCTACCGTTTACCCGGGTTGTACCGAAGAGGATTGTATCCCTGTTTTGGAAAAACATTCAAAATTAAAATTCAAAAAAGATTTTAAAGTTGGTTATTCACCCGAACGAATTAATCCGGGCGATAAAGAACATACCATCACCAAAATTTTAAAAGTTGTTTCAGGTTGTGATAAAGAGAGTTTAGATATCATTTCACACGTTTACGAAATTATTGTTGAACCGGGAGTACACAAAGCATCAAGCATTAAAGTTGCCGAAGCAGCTAAAATTATTGAGAACACACAGCGCGATGTAAATATTGCGTTGATGAATGAACTTTCGATCATTTTCAATAAAATGGGCATTAATACGTTTGAAGTATTGGAAGCAGCCGGAACAAAATGGAATTTCTTGAAATTTGCACCGGGTTTGGTTGGTGGACATTGCATTGGTGTTGATCCGTATTACTTAACTTACAAGGCAGGAAAATTGGGATACCATGCCCGTGTAATTAATTCGGGTCGTTATGTAAACGACAGCATGGGATTTTACGTGGCTAAAAATACGGTGAAGAAAATTATTTCATTCGGTAAAAACCCTGCAACATCAAAAGTGCTGGTGATGGGTGCAACGTTTAAAGAAGATGTGAGCGATGTACGTAATTCAAAAATTGCCGATATCGTAAAAGAGTTAAAATCATATTCTGTAAAAGTTGATGTGGTGGATCCGCATGCCGACAGTAAGGAACTTGATCATGAATACGGATTTGGTTTGCTTAAAAAAATAACTTCAAAATACGATGCTATCATTGTAGCTGTTAATCATAAGGAATATGTTAAGCTTGATGAAAAGTATTTTAAATCGATCATGAGCAAGAACCCGATTTTGGTTGATGTAAAGGGAATTTACAGAGGAAAGATCAAGGATTTGACGTATTGGTCGTTGTAGAAAGTTGTCTGTGCCTGGTGCTTAGCTGTAAGTGGTAAAGAGTGTGAATTAATGCGATTTTCGAAAACAAAAAGATCAGCATGCTTGAAAAAACAACCATAAAACTAAAGCGATCAAATTTCTACAAAACAAGCTTTGTTTTTTTTAGTGTTATACTTTTTATTTCATCGTGTACCAAAGAAGTTGTTCCTTCATGTTCTCCGGTTCAATGTGCAACCGATGTAAGTTATTCCACACAAATAAAACCACTCATAAGTACGCATTGTGTAACCAACATGGGGCCCGGTACGGGTTGTCATGATGCATGGATCTTTGAGTATTCAAATGTAAAGGCATCGGTTGAATCGGGCGATTTTGAGGCTGCTATTGCCAATAAAACAATGCCAAAGATCCCCAACGATTTTGGAATTACAGCTTTAACTGATGCCGAAATTCAAACGTTCAAGTGTTGGATCTGTCAGGGAGCACCGGATAACTAGCAGTAAAAAAGAGATTTTATTAAAGTGGCAATAGGCAGCGGCAGGCGGCAGTTTTTCATGCTGCCCCACTTCGGGCCGGGCTTTCGCCTTTACTCCTCGCAAATATTTATTGTAAAACTTAGTATTATGCAAGCTGCGGGGTATCGGCTCAATCCCTGGCAGAGATTCACAAAACATGAACACCAGTGTCATTGCGAGGGAGATTAAAAGAATTAATTTTTTACCTGAATCTTCATCGACCGTGGCAATCTCCCTGGCTTTGCGTTGATTTTTGTGTTCATTCCAGTCTTCATAGAAGGCAGTTACTTCACATGCATTTTTGTTAACTGATCAATTACTGTTGTATCGGTCACAACATACGCGTCAAATGTATATTGGGGATTTGAATAAATTATTTCTTTAAACGGATTTCCTTCGTATACGCCTGTAAAAACATCAATGTGATTTTTTTTGATCGCACCTCCGGTATCGCCTGCAAAAAAATAACCATCGTGTTTTACTTTTTTACCATCTGGTAATTCAATTTCCATACCGCATGCTTTTGGAATAAATAATATTGTGCCATAGGCAATTTTTGTTTTGTCAACAGCAACGGTTCGGAAGGGAACTAACCGGTAATTTA
>JAYUZA010000224.1:0-6203 GCA_043752145.1 Flavobacteriales bacterium | reverse complement strand
TTTTTTGGTTACTTTTTGTGTGGCAGACAAAAAGTGACAAAAACCTCTTATTTAACATATTGAAGGAGTATGTTTTTGCTTAAAAATTTAAAATAATTTGTCAAATACTATGTAATTTTTCCCATATTTGTTGATATGAGCTTAGTATCAAAACGCCTTGAGGCTATGACCGAATCGGCAACGCTTGAAATGGCACGAAAAAGTCGTGAATTAAAGGCCAAAGGCATCGACATTATCAGCCTTAGTTTAGGTGAACCCGATTTTAATACTCCCGATTTTATTAAGGAAGCCGCTGTAAAAGCCATCCACGATAATTTTACCAAATATCCACCCGTTAATGGTTATCTGGATCTGCGTCAAGCCATCGCCCATAAATTCAAACGCGATAACGGATTAAATTATACAGCCGATAATATTGTTGTTTCAACCGGAGCAAAACAAAGTATTATAAATGCTGTGATGAGTTTAGTGAATCCCGGTGACGAAGTAATTATTCCAACACCCTTTTGGGTGAGTTATGAGGAAATGGTGAAACTTGCCGAAGGTAAATGTGTTTTTATTCCCGCAACCATCGACCACGATTTTAAAATTACGCCTCAACAATTAGAAGCAGCCATCACACCTAAAACTAAATTAATGATATTTAGTTCACCCTGCAATCCAACGGGCTCGGTATATACGCAGCAGGAATTGGAAGCATTGGCCGTTGTTTTAAAGAAACACAAGAATATTTACGTGATCTCAGATGAGATCTATGAACACATAAATTTTACCGGTAAGCATTGCAGTTTAGCTGCTATTGATGGTATGTTTGATAATGTTATTACGGTGAACGGAGTGTCTAAAGCATTTTGCATGACCGGATGGCGTATTGGTTTTATTGGAGCATCAAAAGAAATTGCAACTGCCTGTAATAAATTACAAGGTCAGTTTACCTCAGGCGCATCAAGTATCGCGCAACGTGCCGCACTAGCAGCCATGCAAGCCGATCCAAAAGTTGTAACACCTATGCGTGAAGCATTTTTAAAACGCAGAGATTTGGTTTTATCTTTGCTAAAAGATGTTCCCGGTTTAAAATGCAATGTTCCTACAGGAGCGTTTTACCTTTTTCCTGAAGTCAAATTATTTTTTGGTACAACACCTGATGGTTATCCCGATGACAGGAAAATAAAAAATGCGGAAGACTTGTGTCTTTTTTTATTGGAGGACGCAAAAGTTGCACTGGTAACGGGAGAAGCTTTTGGAGACGCGAATTGTGTGCGTATATCGTATGCAACAAGTGAAGCTGAATTGACCGAAGCTATGATCAGGATAAAAAAATCACTTACTAAATTATCGTGGAGAATAATCGATTAAAAAATATTTTCGAGGATTTTTCCAATAAACATCTTTTACTCATTGGTGACATAATGCTAGACGCATACATCTGGGGAAAAGTTGATCGCATGTCGCCCGAAGCACCTGTTCCCGTTTTAGATGTAAATAAACGTGAAGAACGTTTAGGCGGATTGGCAAATGTTGCCATTAATTTAAAAGAGCTGGGTGCAAAAGTTACCGTATGTTCTATAATTGGCGATGACAATGGTGGGAAGAAAATCGTTCAGTTATTTGAAGAAAATGACTTGGATCACGGGTCCATTATTTTATCAAAAGAAAGAGTTACCACAGTAAAAACACGTGTCATAAGCAACAATAAGCATGTTATTCGTGTTGACGAAGAGCAAACCGATAATTTGAATGCCAATTTGGAGAGTCAAATTCTTACCGTAGTAAATACCTTATTGCAATCCAAAAAAATTGATTGCATTTTATTTGAAGATTACAACAAAGGCGTTTTGACCGAAAAAGTTATCTCCAATATCATTACAACAGCAAAGTCGAAAAATATTCCAACAAGTGTTGATCCAAAAAAGAAAAATTTCTTCGCGTATAAAGGTGTTACATTGTTTAAACCGAATTTAAAGGAACTTACCGAAGGACTTGAATTGTCAAGTGCTCCAAAGGAAATGGATTCGTTGAAGCATGCCGATGCGCAGTTGGGCAAAAAACTAGGTCATTCCATTTCATTGATCACGCTAAGCGAATTGGGTGTTTTTATAAGTGATGAGAACAATACTTTCCTTATTCCTGCCAGTAAACGTACTATTCTTGATGTTTCAGGTGCGGGCGATACAGTTATTGCGGTAGCCTCATTATGTTTAGCCAGTGGATGCAATTTGGAAGAGATCGCGATTTTGTCTAACTTAGCAGGAGGGCTGGTTTGCGAATACGTAGGCGTTGTTCCTATTTCAAAACAACAACTATACAATGAAGCCCAAAAGCTTTTATCATAGAATAATTTCTCTTTTATTTACCGGAATTTTCTTTCTGCAATTCTCTATTGCCTTTTCGCAAAATGAACCGGATACAAGTTTGCCAAAGGCAAATAAGAATGAAGAAATTGAAAAGCATATACAAAAAATTGGCTGCCCTTCGGTTCCTGTTATGAGCAAAAAGCGTTTTTGGTTGGTTACAGGAGTTCACACAGTAGGTTATGGAGCATCATTATATGGTTTATCGGCCATTTGGTATAAAAATTTCAACCAAACAAAGTTTCATTCGTTCAACGATATGGACGAGTGGGGCGCAATGGATAAGTTAGGACATATTACCACCGCCTGGCAGATCTCTAATTTTTCGTATAGCCTATACCGCTATACGAACATGAAAAATAACAGAGCGGCATTAGTAGGTTCATCGGTTGCTATGATTTACCAAACCACCCTCGAAATTTTTGATGGTTATGCAGCTGAGTGGGGTTTTTCCTGGGGCGATATGGGTGCTAATTTAGCAGGATGTACCTTCGCGTATTTCAGAAATACCGGAAGATTAAAAAATGTACATTATAAATTCAGTTATCACCCAACCGAATATCCAAACTACCGACCCGAAGTATTGGGAAAAACATCAGCCGAACAGGTATTAAAAGATTACAACGGACAAACGTATTGGCTTAGTTTTAACATGCCAAAAAACTGGTTCAGGCATACCGAACGCAATTGGTTATGTTTTTCATTGGGATACAGCATTGACGGATTTACCGGGGGAAAACAAAATTATTATTCAGGAGTTTATGATCCGGGTCCGCCTGTTTTGGATCGTACAGGAGAATTCTTTCTCTCGCTCGACATCGATTTTACAAAATTCGATATCAAAAGTAAATTCCTGAAAACGGTATTGAAAGTGTTTAATGTGATCAAGCTTCCTTTTCCCGCTATTGGTGTTTCTACCAATGGGAAATTATTATTAAAGCCGTTTTATTTTTAGATCGACTTGTCATTCAGAACGAAGCCGCAGAAATTTAATTTAACTTGAAAATATTTGCGAAGTGAAGAATCTGCGCGATGCGGATGCTCTCGAAAGCCTGCCCGCAGATACTTCGTTCCGCATGATTTTTTCTGAAAAAGAGATTTTCTAGGCTTCACTCTGTATGACAAAACACTTTTTTATTTTTAGTGATTTTCTCGTGTCTCGCGTCTACTCATGCAATTCCTTCATCAAATACTGATACATTTTCACCATACTCAAAATATCTTTCTTATAAACCATTTCGTATGGCGTATGCACATTACTTTCGGGTGCTCCAATAAACATCCAGTCAACCGGAGCAACGCTTTTTTGTATATCGGTTCCATCGCTTCCTCCGGCACTTTCAACTTCCAATTGAAACGGAATTTTACTTTTCTTAGCAAGATCTATTATTTTATTTACAAAACGTCTTGGAGGTAAACTCCCATCACGCATACTTAAGGCAACACCTTTGCCGTGTTCAACGCCTTCGGTTACCCATGTAATATCGCTTATCAATGCCGCGGTTACTTTATATTCATTAAACAAATAATTAGCCAAATATCCCGCTGTTCCGCCACCGTGTTCTTCAAAGCAGGAAAAACAAATAGCACCATCTTTCAACGTTTCGGCAACTTTTAATGCGTTCCAAATTCCCAGCCGGTTGTCCATATAGCATGATTGTACCTGTACCTTATCTTCTTTCCAGATTTGCTTATAGGTAAGGTTTGTACCGCGGTCAATCTGTCTATCAAAAATATATTCAAGTCTACGCGTTCCGTCTTCTTTATCGATGACCATTAATTCGCACTCAATTTTTCCTTTGCTGTCTTCACCTTTTAATTTAATGCCGTCAATGATGTGCGGACCACCGATCTTTATTAAATTTCGTTTATAGCCTGTTGTAAAACCAATAACGTCCATGTGCGCAAAAATGGCGGCTTTTGGTTTGCCGAATACAAGAATGAAACAGTCCTGAAATCCCTCCCCTTGAATAATTTTAGGAATAGTTTTCCATTTACTCTGATTCTTTTTGATATAATTGAGAAGAAATTTTTTGACAACTAATTCATCACCACTGGCACCACCAAGCGAGCATAATTTTTTAAGCAGATCCATGATAAGAGATTAAAGTATTTTGTAGAGTTTATTGTTTTTCATTTTGGTAACCCACTTACGTTCTCTAAACTTGAAACGATAGCCGTAAGCAAACGAACCACCAATTAATTGTGAGCCGAGACTTATTTTTCCAACTTTAAAAACGGTTACATCAGCAAGAAGTGTTGCGCGTATAAAAAAGTTTTTTCCATTATATCCTATAGCCCCCCGCAGATCTGCACCGGTAATTCCCGCTTTTAAGATCCTGTTATTAATTACACCGTCTGCTGTTTTGGTGTTCTGTTGATAGAATTGGCCTGCTAATCCGAAAGTTCCGTTGAGATAAAGCGATTTAAACATAACAATATTCAAACTATATCCTCCTCCCAAACTTAAACCATATGCCTCCATCGAATTAAATTTGCGATAGTCTTCATAATAATGTTCTACCTGAGCAGGTAAAAATCCGGTAGGATCGGTAAGCGAATTATAAAAAAGATCGGTATAAACGTACCAGCTTCCCTTCGTTCTCATTTGGCGGTAGGTATTTGAATAAGCAGCCGAATAAGAGAATTTACGTTTATTGAAAAAGTAAATTAAACGTGTTTTCAAAACAAGATTATTGAGTTCAGGCCGTTTATAAAATGCCGAACTGTCATTATAAGCAGTGTCATAGTTTGCTGTGTTCCCCTCGTAAAAACCTTTGTAATTTCGATAAGCCATTTCAAGACGATATCTGTAACTTGTAAAAGCCAAACTATAATCACTGTATTTGGTTTTGCCTTTCTTTTTTATTTCATCTTCAGGTAAAGGAGTGGTATACGCCAGCGAAAACGATATTTTATCATACGCAACGCAAAACCCTGTTGCTTTATTTGAACGGGCAATGTATTGGAGGGTCGATTTTTGGGCAGCATCTTCCACGCCTGTTTGACGCATGTTTAGTTCAAACGTTCGTTGTGACTGAAAAATAGAAATCGCAATACGTTCGTTATAGCGCCTTACATAATTGGTATCAAATCCCCATGGATATTGGATCCTTAGTGAATCTTTTTTGGTGAGCACAACTGTGTTGGGATTTTTTGTATTGGAGTCAATCTCAACAGCTGTAACAGAGACCTGCGCAAACAATAGGGACTGACAGCCAATGGCCAAAATTGTGATGTATAACTTTATTGGGTTCAAGAGCTCTAAAATTAGACAATTATTTTAAATTTGCAACAGTGAAGGTCAGCGTAATTATTCCTGTTATCAACGAAGCCCCTAATTTGGAGCAATTATTACCGTTCCTTAACAATTTTTCGGGCTATGATCTTAACGAAATAATAGTAGCCGATGGAGGAAGTTCTGATGAGTCGGAAGTGATTTCCAATAAATACGGGGTTAAATTTCTTAAATGTTCGCGCAAGGGAAGGTCGGTGCAAATGAATGAAGCAGCCGCTTTTTCAACAGGAGAGATCTTGTATTTTTTGCATGCCGATAGTCGTCCTCCCAAGGAGTTTACCAATAATATAGTTGAGTCGGTAAAAAATGGATGTGAAGCCGGCTGTTTCCGAATGGATTTCGATTCAAAACACTGGTTACTTCGTTTGTCGGCATGGTTCACCCAATTTAATTTTACCTGGTGCAGGGGGGGGGATCAATCCCTGTTCGTAACGCGAAAGGTTTTTGATGCTGCCGGTAAGTATGATGAAAAATTAATAATTTACGAAGACAATGAGATCTTAGAACGTATTCGAAAGCACGCCTGTTTTTGTGTGATCAAGCGCAGGATCCTT
>JAYUZA010000223.1:0-6218 GCA_043752145.1 Flavobacteriales bacterium | reverse complement strand
TTGAAGCTATTGTGTCTTCGGTAACACCATTTCAACTCATGATGGGAAAAATTATTGGTATAGCCTTGGTAGGGCTCACACAGTTTATTGCCTGGATCGGATTAATGTTCGGTATTTTCTTTATTATGCAATCCTATATATTTGGGGATGTGTACGATCCTGCTATGCAGGCGGCTTCAAATATTCCGGGAACAGTGGATATGGCCGCAAACAGTGATCTGTTTAACCTTTTATTTCAAATAAATTATCCGGTTGTAATAAGCGTATTTATTTTTTATTTCCTTGGCGGATATTTATTGTATGCGTCTTTATTTGCGGCAGTAGGATCGGCAGTAGACAGCGAGGCCGATACCCAACAATTTATGTTGCCTATATCGGTGCCGTTGGTATTTGCTTATATTATTTCGGCTATGGGAATTGAAAATCCCGAAGGTTCGGCACAGGTATGGTGCTCTTTCATTCCATTTACTTCACCCGTCTGCATGATGGTGAGGGTCGTTACAGGTGATGTCCAAATCTGGCAAGTGATCGTATCAATGTTGATTTTAGTTATCACATTTATTTTTACTACCTGGTTTGCCGGAAAAATTTATCGCACAGGAATATTGATGTATGGTAAAAAAGCTTCTTACAAAGAATTGTGGAAGTGGATGCGGTATAAGGGTTAATCACCTTGGAAAAGGAATATTCGAAATATCAGGAATCTACGTTAAGCTTTGTTTTTTGATTTGAGATTTGATTGATTTGAGATTTGAATCATCCAATTTCAAATTATTTCCGAAAATTTACATTATCTCGAAAAATTCAAATTTCAAATCTCTCTTTAACTCAATTTTTTAGCTCTATTCCAATACACATCCATCTCCTCCAAGGTCATCTCACCCATTTTCTTTCCGTCTTTTTTACTTTCTTCTTCAAGATATTGAAAACGCTTGATGAATTTTTTGTTGGTCTTTTCCAATGCATCTTCGGGATTTACGCCAATGAATCGTGAATAATTTATTAATGCAAAAAGCAGATCACCAAATTCATCTTCCATTTTATCGGACTTTGCGTCTACCTCAACTTTTAATTCGTCCAATTCCTCTTTCACTTTGTCCCAAACCTGTTCACTGTTATCCCAGTCGAAACCCACTCCCCTAGCCTTTTCCTGAATGCGCATTGATTTTACCATGGATGGTAATGAAACCGGAACTCCGCCAAGCACCGACTTATTTCCTTCCTTTAATTTTAACTTTTCCCAATTGGCTTTTACTTCCTCTTCGTCCTTTACTTTTACATCGCCATAAATATGCGGATGGCGGTCAATTAATTTATCGCACACCGAATTCAATACATCGGTAATGTCAAAAGCATTTGTTTCGGAAGCAATTTTTGCATAAAACACCAGGTGAAGCATAATATCACCCAATTCCTTTTTTATGGAAGTCAGATCGTTCTCAATAATGGCATCGGCCAATTCATAGGTTTCCTCAATGGTTAAGTGCCTCAAACTTTGAAGGGTTTGTTTCTTATCCCAAGGACATTGCTCGCGCAATTCGTCCATAATTTTAAGCAATCGGGCAAATGCCTGTAATTTTTGTTCCATATCCTTAAAATAATTGGTTTTAACTGGTAATATTCCATTATTTTTGGGCACTTATTAACGGCAATGACAACAGGTCAATTAATAGAACAAATACGTTTAAAAGGCTCGTGCTTATGCGTGGGGCTTGATGCCGACATTTCAAAACTACCTGCACATTTGTTAACTACCGAAGATCCTGTTTTTGAATTCAACAAACTTATCATTGACGCTACGCATGAATCGTGTGTGGCGTACAAACCAAATACAGCATTTTACGAAGCCAACGGTGTAAAGGGTTGGAATAGTCTTACAAAAACAATTGCCTACCTAAAACAAAATTATCCGAACCATTTTACCATTGCCGATGCCAAGCGTGGTGATATTGGAAACACCTGTCACCAATACGCGAAAGCATTTTTTACCAATATGGATTTTGATTCGGTTACCGTTGCGCCTTACATGGGCAGTGACAGTGTTCAACCATTTTTGGAATATGAGAACAAATTTGTTATTCTTTTAGCGCTTACTTCCAATCAGGGTGCTTTTGATTTTCAAAGCCTAAAAACCGAAAACGGAATGATGGTTTATGAAAACGTTTTAAAAACAGCCTTAACCTGGCCCAATGCCGGGCGATTGATGTTCGTGACAGGAGCAACCAGAGCTGAATATTTGAAAGACATCCGTAAAATTGCACCAAACAATTTCTTTTTGGTTCCCGGTGTTGGCGCACAGGGTGGCGACCTTGATGCGGTGATGCAAAACGGAATGAATTCAAATATTGGTTTACTCATTAATTCATCGCGTGAAATTATTTTCGCTTCTAACGGAACCGACTTTGCAACAAAAGCAAAAGAAAAAGCCGCTGAGATCGCTGCTAAAATGCGCAAATACATTACTCAATAATTTTCATGCAAACCTATACTCCCGAATTATTCTCATTCTCTGAAGTTCCGCTGGTAATTTTTGAAGATTATTATTTACTTGCTTTTTATAAACCATCGGGCTACACTGTTGAACGACATCCAACGTACCCGAGTCTTGAAGATTTTGCACAGGAGCATGTACAAACATTGTTCCCGCAAAACAAAAAGCATTTCATTGGTGTTGTGCATAGGTTGGATGTAAATGTAAGCGGCCTTGTGATCATGGCCAAAACACGGTCGGGGTTGAAAGACTTAAACAATCAATTTGCCGAAAAGAAAACCAAAAAATTATATTGTGCACTTATAGAAGGAGAACCCAAAAGTAATACCGGAAGAATTGACGGATGGATAACCGAGGATAAGAAAAACCGTGTCGCCAAATTTCATCCCGAAAAAGCAGCTGAATCGAAGAACAGTTTACTGTCTTATAAATTAATTAAGTCGGTTGGAAATAACAGTTTTGTTTCCATCGAATTAGAAACGGGTCGTTTTCATCAAATACGTGCAAGTTTTGCCGGTGTTGGTCACCCGATCATAAATGATGAGAAATATGGAGCAAAAAAATTAAATGATGCTTCTGAAATAAAACTGATAGCAATTCGGTTGGAAATTTTACATCCCAAAACGCAAGAACCACTTGTGTTTGATCTGGGAGAGTTTATTAATAAAAACAGTAAATAACTTTACCGTAATTCGATATGTCGTCCCTACGGGACTTTAATTATTTTTCCTTTTTCCTTTTTTCTTTTTTACCAATATTTCGTTCCTACGGAACTTAGTCCTGTAAAACTATTCTTGTCCCATAGGGACAATATATCGGTAAAATAAAAAAACCAGAATTTAAGAAGTCCTGTAGGGACGGCATATCGAACTTAAGCAATCAAAGCTCTATCTGAAAAAATTGTTCGTTCACAAATTGGTCGCCCGACCTGTGCCAATTGGGTTTTGATCCACAAAATTTAAATCCACACTTTTCGAAAAGACGCAAACTTGGCAAATTATTTTCGAGGATATTACAAAACAAAATTCGAATGCCCAGTTGCTTTTTACAATATTGTTTAAGTGTTTCAATTGCATCGGTTGCTAAACCACTGTTACGGTTCATTTCATCGGCAATTAAAATACCAATACCCGCACGCTGATGAAATGGTTCGTAATCGAAAAGATCGATCATACCAACCGGAGCATTGTTTTCCATAATGACAAGACGCAATTGTTTGTCACTGAAAATATCCTGCACCGACTCGAGGTACTTTTGCAATGTGTTTCGTGAATACGGAATATATGTATTGGTAACGTGCCATGAGCGCACATCATTTTCCCATTGATACATAATATCAATATCACCGGGCTCGCTTGCGCGCAATGTTATTTTTTGACCTTTAATCATTTGCATAAAAAAAGCCGTCAACACTGCATCAGGTTGACGGCTAATATTATTTAAATTAAAACGTTTTTACATTTCAGCCACTTCGATCATCTTGAAGGGGATGCTAATTATTGCTTGGTAGTCTTCGCCTGCTTCCAACATATCTTCATCATCTTCTTCATAAAACCAATTGATGATCATGTCGGTTCCTTTTACGGTTTCCAATTTTTTAAATACATCAAGAATACATTTTGACGAAGAAGTATTGAAATACTCTAATTTAATATTAACCTCGGTCTTTGGTTTTGGACCACCACCATACTTTTCGATCCACTCAAGTAGAGGCTTATAAAATTCAATTGAATTTTCGGGAATTGAACGTCCACTCAATTCCAATGTTCCTGCTCCACCATCAAATTTTACTGTTGGTGTTTTTGGACTTCCTTCTAAGTTTATATTTTCCATAATGATCTATTGGGCAACTTTAACATTTAAACTAAAAAACGAGGTTGCATCATCAACCTGCTGAAAACTATATTCAAGTTTTTGACCTGATTTACGTGCAATATCAATAATGCCTAAACCGCCACCACCTTTTTGAGACATTTCGCCATTGTTCAACACAACTTTGTAATACTCTTTCAATTCCTCTTTGTCCATACCATTTACGGCATCAATTCGCTCACGCAAAACCTTTACATTATCGGCAATAATAAAATTACCTGTAAGAATTGAGTAATGATCTTCGTGGCGACTTATCATAAAAATTGCTGAATTTCCGCCCAATGGATTTTCCATGGAAGGGGCTTCATCAATATGATGATACAAATTTTGTAAGCACTCAACTAAAACATTAAAAACTTTCTTCTTGGTTTTTGGTTGTTCTTCCAGATTATCCAATTTACTTTCCATGATCTGAAGTATGGAAGTCAACAACTCAGACGTTACGCCACCCTTAAAGGATAACATAATGTTGTTGCGTTCCATCTTGTTGTAAAAATCAAAAATATCTATCATCGTGTGCTTTAAGCCACACAAATATAAAATTAATTTGATTTGATATTAAGAAGGGATCAATAAATAGAACCGTATGGCAAAGAAAATCAATAATTTATTCTGATCGACTCTTCTTAAGAATATAATTAACTGCTAACCAATAACTTAAATAAGAGAATCCGCTTATGACCCCAACGCATTTTGAGCCGGTTATGCTTGAGTGGCGGTACTCTTCACGTGCATAAATATTACTTAAATGTACTTCAACCACCGGAATGGTGGAAGCCCCAATCGCATCGGCCAGGGCTACTGAGGTATGCGAAAATCCACCGGGGTTTATAATAATTGCGTCCCTTTTTGAGGCTTCGTTAAAACCAAATTCCTGTACCTTATTGATGAGTTCACCTTCAAGGTTGGACTGAAAATCGACAAAGTCAAGCTCCTTGAAGTCGTTCTTTAGTTTTGAAATTATATCGTTTAGGGTAAGGCTGCCGTATATTTCGGGTTCACGCTTACCAAGTAAGTTTAAATTAGGGCCGTTTATAATTGCTATGCGCATTGTTCATACAAAACTACATCTTAAATGCATACAAACATGAATATTGAATTATACCGAAGCAACTCATTTCAAGGAATTCAAGTATAGATCGTTGTTCGGCTTAACTGTAAGTAGGCAGTTTTAAAACAATAAACTGCCAACTTTCAGTATATTTGATGGTGTCCTGGCTTAACGAAATAAAGCAATATAAAATCCATCTTCGACTTGAAAAATCCCTGTCGCCCAATTCAATTGAGGCGTATACGCGCGATGTTTCAAAACTAAACGCGTTCATTAACGGAGAGTCCGGCAAAATAGGTGTTTCGGCTGTGACGGCACAACATTTACAGGAATTTTTGAAAGAACTCACTCATTTGGGAGTTGCGGCCACATCACAAGCGCGCATTCTTTCAGGCATCAAAAGTTTTTTTAATTTTTTATTGCTCGAAAATATTGTTCGTGCCGACCCTACCGAATTAATTGAAGCGCCTAAAACTTCCAGAAAATTACCGGATGTTTTGACGTTTGAAGAAATAGAAAAAATAATTCTTTCGTTCGACTTATCTAAACCTGAAGGTGAACGCAATAAAACAATCATTGAAACTTTATACGCTTGTGGTTTGCGCGTAAGCGAGTTGGTAGAGTTAAAGATCTCAAATATCTATCCGAAAGAAAATTTTGTAAAGGTAGTTGGCAAAGGAAATAAAGAACGCCTTGTTCCAATTGGTAAAAACTCGGTAAAACAAATTGAGAATTTTTTGAAATTTAATAGAAATAAACAAACGGCTCAAAAAGGACAGGAAGATCATTTATTTTTAAACCGGA
>JAYUZA010000222.1:0-6223 GCA_043752145.1 Flavobacteriales bacterium | reverse complement strand
TCGTTCCCTTTTCGCGTAAAATCTTTAATGAATAACCAAAACAAGGTATATACAGCATACAAGGGTAATGCGTAAAATGCCTGCCAGCGATGGTATTTTTTCAAAGGCTGTGATTCGCTATAGCGTAAAAATTTAGTATTGATAAGATCAGGATCACGGTGCGGAATATTGGGATACGGATGATGTTCTTCCACGTGGCGCTTACGCCACAAATATCCGTTCACACCTTGCAGCATAAAACTTGCATAATACAAGATGTAATTCAGTTTTTTGTTTTTGGAGATACTGTTGTGCGAAGCATCATGCGCCACATTAAAAGCGAATAGCAACATGCCAAAACCAAGTACTATATAGGAAGTTAAAAGCAGGGTATGGTTTTGTGAGATCAGAATCAATGTATATGATGCTCCAATGATACCTGTGAGCAATAGAGTCTTCAGCCAAAAATTGAATCCGGCATAAGACCCATGCTTTTTGCTTTTGAGGTATTGGTAAATTTCTTTACTCAAGCCTTTGAAGAATGAACTTTGTTGCGGTTTAAAATGTAAATTTTCCATAATTATATCGTATTAAGTTTACCCATGTTTTTTAAGAACCTGAAATGACTTGCCAAAGCATTTATATAACTTGTTTCGTTATATTTAACATTGTATTCGTTGCAGGTTTCGCGCATTATCTTAACTAGTTTGCGGTAATGTACATGACATACAGTTGGAAATAAATGATGAATGGTATGCGCATTGAATCCGCCTACAAAAAAGTGAAAGAAGCGGCTTGAAGCACTATAATCCAAATTGGATTTAAGTTGTAAACTTACCCAACTCATTCCCGATTCCTGCGCTTCTTCGTGCGATAAATGATGCGCCAGATCAACCTGGTGATTGCATGATAATACCAGTACAATTATTAGGGACATGCAAAAGTGCATAAGCACAAAAGCCAGTATAATTGTTCCGATGGAATTTCCGGTGATAAGCCATGGGGTAAGAATAAACAAACTGAAGTAAAAACATTTGGAGAATATATATTTCATTTTAGCTGTTAGCGGGACTTTAATCTCGATGGTGCGATCGGTTTTTCCGAATAGCGCAATTACATCTCTAAAGAGCACAAAATTCAAGGTATAGAACAAGTAAAGAAAAGGAGCGTATAAATATTGAAATCTGTGAAACTTTTTTATAGGTTCATGATCGTGGAGCCTTAATAATTTATTTTGGATCGCATCAATATCGCTTTCTTCAACATTGGTATACATATGATGCGACTTTAAATGATAGGTACGCCATACGAAAGGATGATTCCCTAAGAGCGGAAAACTAATGCTGTAAAAAAACCGGTTCAACTTTTGGTTTGTAAACAGCGTATTGTGTGCAGCATCGTGTGCCACATTAAAAATAATGCCCAATACAAAAAGCCCGGTTAGTATGTATGCTATAAACAATTGTCCCGGCCAACCGTTTGTTGAAGTTGCGATCATCCAATACGAAAATGTAAATCCCGTATAGTAGAACAAAAATTTAAGCCAGAAATAAAGATTCGCCTTTGTTCCTCCGGCTACATTTTTTAAATAATTAAAAACGCGTTGATGAAGAGTTTTGTAAAAAACATCTGATTCATCCTGACTGAAATTAATTGGTTTCATGTGTTTACTTTTAAAGTTTAAACCAAAAGTCAGCGAACGCGGTCAGGTGCTTAAAAGAGGTAGGATTTAACTGATGTTATGCGGATGCTTATATGTGCATAACTAATTAATAATCATTAAAATGCATTTTTTAAAAATGATGTGAAAGAATGAATTTTTGTCACTTTTTCCTTGATGAAAAAGTAACCAAAAAATCAAGACTGCTTAAAAATTGCTTGTTTTTCAAACTTCGGTTTTTCCGTGCGTGCAGGTCGTGCCATTGCGCACATGCCGACTCTTTACTTTATGCACGCTTCCGCACAAATTTTTCGCGGGAAATAAATTTTACGATTTTGCCATGAATAAAACCTTGTTAGAAAAACTACGCAATTTTTAAAAGGTCATTTAATGTGATCATAAACCAAGAATTAAACGTAACCCTCAGAAGTTAGTCTTTAGGACGTGCAGCTGGAAATAGAAAATCAAATTTGGTGCTATATAAGTATACATTTTGAGACCCAACTTTAAAATTTTCATACATCACCATTTGTATATTTCCTGATTTACCAACATGTTTCATTTTAATTATTCGTTCAAAATCATTAGTG
This sequence comes from Flavobacteriales bacterium, assembly GCA_043752145.1. Classification (GTDB taxonomy): domain Bacteria; phylum Bacteroidota; class Bacteroidia; order Flavobacteriales_D; family UBA2798; genus DASPJQ01. The sequence goes on along the minus strand of JAYUZA010000222.1, from coordinate 3,994 downwards.
TATTCTGCTCCAACACTCTTTATTTTCTTAAATTCTTTTTTTAATTGAAACAAAACATTTGCAAAGTCTAAACAATTATTGTAGAAAATATTTACGCTACACAACTGATCATTAATGAATAAATACTGAACGCAGTAAGACAAGTTCTTAAAGACGATTTTTGTTTTTTCTATATAATATTTATTGTCTTTACTGAAACTGCCTTCTGTATCTATAATACTATCAGTTTTATCGAAAGCTAGTGGATGGGTATCGATTAAAGAAGCTTGGCTCATTCCAAAGTATATGCCGGTTAGGCCGAAGGAACTCAAATTTTGGCAAATACTCATTCTGGGAAGAGCAAAAACGACCAGTAATAATAGCAAACTTTGTTTCACTATACATGTCATTTAGGTTTAATGAGATATTTGACGAATTATTTCCTCAAAAAAGGAACAACATTCTCTTCAAGCAATTTTTTAAAATCACTAAGCTTGATCATGTTCGGTCCATCGCTCAATGCTTTATCGGGATCGCGGTGAACTTCAAAAAAGAATCCTTTTACACCTACTGCTGCTGCTGCTGCTGCTAAATACGGGGCGTATTCGCGGTTACCACCACTGGCACCACCAAGTCCACCCGGTTTTTGTGTGCTATGCGTTACATCCATCACAACCGGATAACCGAATTGTTTCATGTCAACTAAATTGCGGTAATCAACCACAAGGTTATTGTAACCGAACATGGTTCCGCGTTCGCACAACAAAATATTTTTATTTCCTGTTGATTCAACTTTCTTTACTGCGAATTGCATTTCAACTCCGTTTAAGAATTGCGCTTTTTTAATGTTGATGACCTTGCCCGTTTTTCCTGCTGCGATCAATAGATCTGTTTGACGACATAAGAAGGCAGGAATTTGTAAAATGTCAACGTGTTTTGCCACGATCTCTGCTTGAGTACTTTCATGAATATCGGTCACAACAGGAACGCCAAAGGTATCGCGCACTTTTTGCAAGATTTTTAATCCGCTTTCCATTCCGCCACCACGATAACCTTCAACCGAAGTACGGTTTGCTTTATCGAACGATGCTTTAAAAATATAGGTGAATCCCAACGACTCAACAATGGCTTTTAATTCCTTTGCAAGATCAAGCACCATTTCCTCACCCTCTATAATGCAGGGTCCGGCCATAATAAAAGGTTTTTGAGTAAGTGTCTTGTGTAGATTTTCCATTTTTGTTTAACTCTATCGTAATTGTCTTTTTTTGGTCTCGTTGTATGCTCGTTCCTCGCATTTCTCGCAAAGGCGCAAAATGCTACAACTTTTTTAGCCGCAGATTTCGCAAATTAACGCGGATTATTTAATGTTATACAATTGAACTATTCCTTCAATTTTTCCTTTAGTGGTTACCAAAAGTGAAGTTATCTTTAATTCATTCATCAGATCCTCGGCTTCGGCCATTTTCATTTCTTTTACAACGGCTTTAGGATCCTTTGTCATTATTTGCGAAGCCTTTAATTTAAAAAACTTGTCTTTGTGTTTTTCCATGTTCCTGCGTAAGTCCCCATCCGTTATAATCCCTTTTACGCTTTTATTGGTGTGAACGATGGCCATTCCAAATCTTCCTTTGGTCATTGTGGCAATTACCGAACTCATGGTGGCGGTTTCGGCTACCAAAGGTAAATTATCGCTGTACATCACTTGCTCAACGGTGGTGAGTAATTTACGACCCAAGCTTCCACCGGGATGATATTTGGCAAAATCTTCGGCTTTAAAATTGCGTGCATTCATTAAAGCAACTGCCAATGCATCGCCCATGGCCAATGTTGCGGTTGTGCTTGAGGTTGGAGCTAATTCCAGTGGACAAGCCTCTTTATTCACTTTAACATTCAACCAGGCATTGCTGTTTTTGGTGAGTGTTGAATTTTTTTCGCCTGTTATGGCTATGATAAAATTTTGATGTGCTTTTAAAAATGGAATGATCTGTAACAACTCTTCGGTCTCGCCCGAATAAGAAATTAGAATGATTACATCGTTTTTTTGAACCATTCCCAAATCGCCATGAAAGGCTTCGGTAGGATGTAAAAAAAGTGAAGGAGTTCCGGTGCTTGCCAGCGTGGCGCTAATTTTTTTGCCAATGATCCCTGATTTGCCAATACCCGCTACAATTACACGTGACTTTGATTTTAGTACAGCATCAACGGCTTTGGAAAAATCGGCTGTAAGGTTTTTACTCAAATCGGCAATGGACTTTGATTCGATCTCAAAGACCTGTTTTGCGGTTGAAATATGATTATCTTTTTTAGCCACGGATTACATAGATTTTTTTAGCCGCAGATTTCGCAGATTAACGCAGATGATATGTTGAGCATTATGAATCAACTCTAATATTAACGTTTGCTTTTCGGGTTTAGTATTTTAGTCACACCCACACTCTTTTTCTCGAACTCACTGACAACCGACAACTAAGTACTGACAACTTTTTTAATTCGACTTCACCAACAACTTCAGCATATCCTGACCAATGTCTTTACGATAATTCTTTTTATCAAATTTCAGAATATCGGCATTGTAAATACTGCGCGATACTGCGGTATCAAGATCTTTGGCAACCGATGTAATGGCCATAACGCGTCCGCCATTGGTTACCAATTCTCCGTTTTTCATTGCTGTACCTGCATGAAATAAATGGCTATCATTGATCAAGTCCATGCCTGTAATTTTTTTACCCTTATCATAATCTCCGGGATATCCACCAGCAACCAGCATAACAGTGGCGGCACTTCGTTCATCAATTTCAATATCGCGTTCCGATAAAGTTCCTGAGGCAACGCCTTCAAAAAGATCAAGCAGGTCGGATTTTAATCGGGGCATAACAACTTCTGTTTCGGGATCACCCATCCGGCAATTGTATTCGATCAAATAAGGCTCGCCTTTTACACTCATCAATCCAAAAAAGATGAATCCTTTGTATTCGATATTTTCGGCTTGTAATCCTTTTATCGTTGGAATAATAATTCGGTTGTCAACTTTATCCTTAAATTCTTCATCGGCAAAAGGCACCGGTGAAATTGCACCCATTCCTCCTGTATTTAATCCTGTATCGCCTTCGCCAATGCGTTTATAATCCTTTGCTTCCGGTAACATTTTATATGATCGGCCATCAGTAATGATGAACATGGAAACTTCCTGACCTTTTAAAAATTCTTCGATCACTACACGCTCACTGGCAGCGCCAAACTGTTTGTCTTTAAGCATCGATTCAAGAGCAGATTTTGCATCTTCGATCTTTTCGGCAATAACTACACCTTTTCCTGAAGCCAATCCATCGGCTTTGATAACGTAAGGCGCCTTCAATATTTTTAAATATTCGCAGGCGGCATCAAATTCATCAATGGTAAACGACTTATATTTTGCCGTAGGAATGGCGTGACGTTGCATAAATGCTTTGGAAAACTGTTTACTTCCCTCGAGTTGTGCGCCTGCTTTGTTGGGACCAATTACAGCAATACTTTTCAAATCCTTGTCAGCCAAAAAATAATCGTGAATACCCAATACCAAAGGATCTTCGGGACCAACAACCACATAAGTTATTTTGTTTTCCAATACAAATTTTTTGATCGCTTTAAAATCGGTTGGTTTCATGTCAACGTTTGTTCCATACTTTTCGGTTCCCGCATTTCCGGGAGCAATAAAAAGTTTGTTAAGAACAGTGCTGGCAGCAATTTTCCACGCTAATGCGCTTTCTCTTCCACCCGAACCCAATAACAGAATATTCATAGACTTGAATTTTTACAAATATGCCAATTCAAATTTTGTAATTGAAATTAGTTTATCAACACGAATTTAAATTTGTGAGCTATTGCATGCATTACTTTTTTTTCATGGGTAGATTCAGCGCAGTATCATTCTTATCAGAGCAAAGCGGTGGTATATAACGAGACACGACTTGTGAAAAACTCTTAAACCGAGGTTTCACAAATCAATAATTTATCACCACAAAGCCTAAAATTC
>JAYUZA010000221.1:0-2361 GCA_043752145.1 Flavobacteriales bacterium | reverse complement strand
TTACGACATCTGCTTCAAGGGGCAGTCTCCAAAACGAAAAAATCCCAATCTTTCGATCAGGATTCAATTTCAAATATTAAATATCAAATATCAAATATCAAATCTCAAATTTGAAATGTGAGATTTGAGTATATCTTAATGATGTGCTGGCGCTTCTTCTTTTGCACCATGATCTTTATGCATTTCTTTTTTCCCGCCACCTTTTTCACAAGAGGCATCTTTTGAACAGCACTCGCGGCTGCTACTGCAACAATTGCGTGTGACAAATATTAGCATAAGCAATAAAGCTGCCGGCCATATTACGCGAAATAAACTGAATCCGCTTAAGTCGTCTACGTGGTGGTGATCGTTATGATTATCGTGTGACATAATAGTTTTGTTTGGTTACTAAAGTAAGAAAATATCAGTACGCTCTACAGGTCTTTTACAGTCTTTTTTCGCAACTGAATGTAGAAACCCAGACCAAAGGAAGCCCTTATTTCGTTAAGTGAAGCTACCGAATAATTGTCTGAAAACCAGCCTGTGTTGTAACGTAATTGGAAAAAAAGCAGAAAGAATTTGCTGGCATAATAGTTAATTCCTGTATTTAGGGAGAACACCGCGGCCACACTTTTTTGCGGTTCTTCCATGTTTTTATTAGCGTCCCATGTTTCTGCATATTGACGCTGACCAAATACCAAACCGGGTTGAAGTCCCACATAATAATCGAGGCGACCTTTTAAAAAATGATATTGCGCACCGGTAAATAAACCGTGTTGTGATTTAAATGGTTCGATGGAATCTGATTTGGTATTACTGCCCAAAAAATAGAAAACATCACTTCTTACCGATATGTGCTCGTCAATATAATACTCCAAATTACCTTGTAAAAAATAATTTACCGATTTAAACGATGTATTATAGCCTGTGGAAAAAGTTGCGGTTGAACTTAAAATTCCTTTATAACCTGTAAATTCATCGTCCTGCGCATGTACATGGGTCGAGAACAGAATTGCTGATGCAATTAAAATACGCCTTACCATAAATTTGCGATCTTAAAATTAAGGCTTAAGGACACCAACAGATGTCCCTCAAAGGTTATTTTTCCACCACCTTCTTCTTCTATACGCAGAAATTCTTTTCCGTTGGCATCTTCTTCTTTTTCCACATGAATATCGGTTCCCAAATGCAACATGTATTGCGCGGCAAGAGAAATGTTGCAACGCTGCGAAAGATTAAAATGTGTTCCTAACCCGGCCTGTACTGCCGAACTCCAACGTTTAAAGGTTGGATTTGGTACTTCGGTAAGCGAATTGTACTGGCGCACTTTTGTATAATCAAAACAGTGACCCGCTAATAGATAGGGATCAAATTTTTTGGGTTCATTCAACATATAAAACATAACGGACCAGCCTATATGCGCATCGCTGCGTTTGCCCATGTTGTACAGGTCGGTTTGAATATGATCGGCAAACCATTCGGTATTTATGCGTTTGCCCATCATGATACGAAAATGTGCGCCCGTACCGTAGCCAAATGTATTATCGTTACCAAATAAACTAAGCGTTTGGCGCATACCCAATTCAAAACTACCTGATTTGCGCGTGTACTGTGCTTCAACAGTTAATGTTGTAAGGACAATTAAGATGGTTATTACTTTTTTGATTTTCATATGTAAATAATTTGCCTTTAAGCGGTCATATGGTATATTCATGTGTGTTTGTGCTTTGTAGATCATGAATATTTCATAAATATATTAACGGGAACAGGATTTAAAGTTAATTCAAATTATGCTAACACACAGTATTTAATGATGTAATTAAAGTTTTGATGTTTAAAACCTGATAACACTCAACCTTAAAACATTGAAATAAAGGGTAATTTAAATTTTTATAAAGATGGAAAGAAGATTTGTACAAATAATTAGAATAACACTTGTTTTGCTTTACCTGGTTATTTTGGCCGGTAGTATTGTGCGTATGAGCGGTTCGGGTATGGGTTGCCCCGACTGGCCAAAGTGTTTTGGCACATGGGTGCCGCCAACAAGTGTGGATCAATTGCCTGCCGATTATAAAGAGCAGTATGCGAAAAAACGCGAAGTAAAAGTGCAACGTTTTGCAAAACTTTTGTCGGCCATTGGATTTGATAGCGAAGCGCAAAAATTATTGAACGATAAGTCAATATACAAAGAAGAAGATTTTAATGCAACCAAAACATGGACCGAATATATAAACAGGGTGGTTGGTGCACTGGCCGGTTTATTTGTTTTACTGGGAGCAATTTTAGCATTAAAATTTTACCGCAACAATTCAAACTGGTTTTGGATCTCGTTCCTGAATTTAATTTTAATTGCCATTACTGCCTGGTTTGGTGCCGTGGTTG
>JAYUZA010000220.1:0-2361 GCA_043752145.1 Flavobacteriales bacterium | reverse complement strand
ATAGCCGCAAACTTATTTTGTTTGGTATAATAGTTTTTTAAGGGGGCCGTTTTACTATTGTATTCCTTAATTCGGTTGCTAATGATCTCCGGATTTTGATCATCGCTTCGTCCGCTCGATTTTCCTCTTTCCAATAAACGTTTCATCAATTCTTCATCATCAACTTCCAGTGCCAACATTTTGGTAATGGATGTTTCTTTGGTTGCAAGAAATTTATCCAAGGCAGCAGCTTGTGCTTCGGTACGTGGAAAACCATCAAAAATAAATCCTTGAGCGCTTGTAACTTTGTCGAATTCGCTTTCCAGCATTTTAATGGTCACTTCATCAGGAACCAATTCACCTTTATCCATATAACTTTTGGCAAGCAAACCCAATTCGGTTCCGCCTTTTATATTGGCTCTAAAAATATCGCCCGTTGATAAATGCGATAAATTAAAGTGCTTAATTAAATGCTCACTTTGAGTTCCTTTTCCTGCGCCCGGAGGGCCGAATAATACGATGTTAAGCATAATGCAATTTTTTAGTTGTAATATAATGTTGTTTAAGTAAGATTTTTGATTTTAGAAGTTTGATCTGAGTACGGGTTATAAGCTAAATCAAACTTCTGACTTCTAAAATCTTAAATCACTTTATAAATATCTTTTAAATTCCTTCCTAAACCATCATAATCTAATCCATATCCTACAATAAATTCATTGGGAATTTCAATAGCAACGTAATCTACCGCATAATCTTTTTTAAACGCCTCGGGTTTTAGCAATAATGTAGCGATTTTTAAACTCGCGCAATTTTTATGTTTGAAGATCTCGATCACTTTTTCAAGGGTTAATCCTGTATCTACAATATCTTCTAAAACAATAATATCTCTTCCCTCCACATTCTCGGTAAAGCCAATTAATTCGGTCACATTTCCGCTTGAACTTATTCCGTGATAAGAAGCTAATTTTACAAAAGAGATTTCGCAATCAACATTTACTTTTTTCAACAGATCGGCAGCGAACATGAATGAACCATTTAATACCGCAACGAACAGTGGTTTTTTTCCTTTGTAATCGACATTTATACGCGCAGTGATTTTTTCAATCGCTGCCTGAATTTCTTCAAACGAAATAAATTTTGAGAAGGTCTTATCGTGTAGTTTTACCACATCCATCAAGACAAATTTAAGTTTTTGTGGTTATCTAAAACTTAACGGTGAATTTTAAATTAAAACGCCTGCCTGTCAAATAGTTAGGAACTGCGTAGCGAAGCCCTGAAGCGTCCTGGATCCAGTTATACGAAATGGTATTGCTTACACCTAAAAGGTTGAATACTTCCAATGAAATATAAGCCTTGTCAATTTTTGCACCGAAACTTCCCGGTCGTAGTTTTTCTTTGTCGGCCCATAATTCATATGAAAAACCAATATCAACCCTTCGGTAAAGTGGTCCGCGCAAGGTATCTTTATAACGATTGTGATCAACCGGACCAAAAGGAACCCCTGTGGCAAACAATAAATTTAAATGCACTTTAAATTGCGGAAGTTTTGGCATTTCATCCTGAAAGAACAAAGCAAAACTCAAAGTTTGATCGGTTGGTCGTGGAATAAACCCCGGGTTTATTGTGGTTGTTGAAACAATGGAATCATTGATTGTATAACCGGGAACTATTTTTTCACCATCACTATTGTAATTAATATCGTAATAATCATCCAAAATATCTTCACGAGTTCTTAAATACGAGAACGTAAACCACGATTCGATTCCCTTAATGAATTCACCATTAATTTTCATATCAACTCCCGTTGCGTACCCTTTTGCATTATTGGTAGCGTAATAACGTATTCTTACATTGTCAACTTCGTAAGGAACGGTATTGCTCAAATATTTATAATATCCTTCAACAGTATACTTGAACGATCGCCCCCACATAGTAAAAAACCAGTCGGCACCGGCAATGGCATGTATGCTTTGTTGCGCTTTAAGGTCGGTGTTTAGTGTGCCGTCAAATCCTCTCAATTCCCTGTACAAAGGCGGTTGATGATAAATACCACCGGCTAAACGTAAAATAATATTTCTACGTTTTAATTTTCCTTTGTGTGAATAATACCAACTTGGGACATAGCGCAACATCATTCGTGGACCAACATTTATTTCGTTGTTGAGATCTAAATAATTTGCGCGAACACCTAAAATTAATTCAAGTGATGAGATGCTGGCAAAACTTGTATCGGTGCGTTTGATACTGTCGTTGAATTGCCATTTCCATTTATTCTGTAAAAACGCGCCAACCAAATTGGATTGTAAACTTGCTTGCGCTTTTAAAACATAGTTGAGTACAATTTGATCTGGTGGATTTTGCGGACTTGAAAACCCGGCACTG
>JAYUZA010000219.1:0-6235 GCA_043752145.1 Flavobacteriales bacterium | reverse complement strand
TGCTATTGCTTACTTATCTAAAACCGTTGGTAAAGTGAGTAAAAACTATAATCCTGTCGATTTTTTCGAGGAAAAAGTTCCTGTTGATGCAATGTACTATTTGGGAAGATCATACCATTTGGATGGCCAATTTGACAAAGCTATTGAATCGTTTAACGAATTGAAGACCAAATTAAGCGCCAAGCATGTTTTGTATAAGGACATTGATAAAAATATTCAGTGGGCCAACAATGCGAAGAAAGCTGTTGCAAACGAATCAAAAGACTTAAAAATTTATAATATTGGTAACACCATCAATAGCGAATTTGAGGATTTTAGTCCTGTTCTTTCCCTGGATGAAAATGTTTTATATATCACTTCAAGAAGGATGAGAACCGACAGTACCAATAGCGGATTAATTATTGCTTCTGACGGAAAGTTATATGAAGATATTTATGTTTCATACCGCGATGCATCAGGAAATTTCGGCACCCAAAAACGTGTAAAATTCACTGATGAAGATGTCGATGAAAATGAAGCCACAATTTCGGTTTCGGCTGACGGAACCGTTCTTTACGTTTATCATGATGATGAAGGAGACGGAAATATTTATCAATCATCGGCACTTGACACAACCTACTCGGCACTTGAAAAACTTGGAGGAGATATAAATTCTACTTCGTGGGAAACACACTGTTCATTAACACCAGATGGCCGAACGTTATATTTTGTGAGTGACCGCCCCGGAGGTTCCGGTGGAAGAGATATATACCGTGTTGTTAAATTACCAAATGGCGAATGGAGCAAAGCATTGCCTTTGCCTCCACCAATCAATACACCGTATGATGAGGATGCTGTTTTTATTCACCCATCAGGAAATCTTTTATATTATAGTTCAAATGGTCCCGGAAGTATGGGAGGATTTGATATTTTTTACAGCCGTCAGGATTCCGCATTAACATTTAGCGCCCCTACAGCTTTAAATTATCCGATCAACACTGTTGATGACGATGTGTTTTTTGTTACAAATGCATCCGGTAAACGAGCTTATTATTCTTCAAGTCACGAGGGTGGTTTTGGAGAAAAGGATATTTATGTTGTTGAACTTGAAAACGAGATCAGGGAACCTTTTGCAATATTGAAAGGTTATATCAGAATGTCGAACGGAGAAAAATTACCGGAGGATATTATGATCTTTGTTACCGATGTTACTGAAGGTGGCGACCCAATGGAATATAAACCACGTACGATTGACGGAGGTTTTGTAATGTCACTTAAACCTTGTCATGAATATTTAATTGACTACCACATCAATGGAAATTCATATCATCAGGACGAATATTTGGTTCCCTGTGAAAGTGATTATCAGGAATTTCAAAAGGAATTATTTTTAAACCCGTTAAGTTTCGAAAACGATTCGCTTAACAATGACCTGAATACTGATTTAAACTGGACCCTGCTTTCTAAACATGTTCCTGTTAATAAAAAGGATATTGTAGCGAACTATCTTGATGAAAACGGAAACATTTTGTTTACCGAACCGGTTGATGAAAACGGAAAATTCAATTTCCATAAGCTACCCGGAGGAAAACCATACATTTTTGAAATACAATCAAAAGATTCAAAATTGTGCGATGAATTAGAGATAGTTTTGACCGATAAAAACGGTAAAGAAATAGGAGTTACCAAGCGGGATTCACGTTGTAAATACTCATACAACAAAACCACTGATGTGGTGATTAATAAAGTTGATACCACCAACACTAATCCGGTTAACAATAACAATTCAATTGTTGAAGTTGTTCCTGTTTCGTTTGAAAAGTATTATACATACAACATGAAAGACATTGCAAAAGCGGAAAAACAATTCAGCGATTTTGTTGACGGTGTTGTTACAATGATAGAAAAACGCGGATATGCTGTAATTTCGATTGAAGGTAGCGCTTCGAAAGTTCCAACCACAACTTTTAAGACTAACGACAAATTATCAAGGGCACGTACTGCTGACGCAAGGGCACGCTTGATAGAAGCTGTTGAGGCTAAGGGCGTTGATAAGAGTAAATTGCGTTTCAAGTCGGTTAATTCATTAGTTCAGGGTTCCCGATACAGCAATGACTACATGGAAAACAAGACCAATTACGAAAAATATCAATACATAAAACTCTGGGCGAAATAAACAATTGAGTATTGAAAAACTTGCTTGTGAAGGTGTTAAGCCGTAATTAACATCGATAACTTTACCTAGATGATGTTCTCTAGGTACCTAGTGCTACTAGTGTTTTTTTTAAATTGTTTCCACTCTTTTTGCGGTGACGATAAAAAGACCCTATCTGTGGCCCGAAAAGCTCTCTCAAAGGGTGATTATCAGGAGGCAAAAAAAAACTACAATTCCCTCTTACAAAATGTCACCAACAACCCCGAATATTTTTTTGAAGCCGGTATAGCCTATTACAATTCGGAAATCGAAAAAGAAAAGGCTTTGGGTTATTTCCAGTCGGCCCTAAAAAGCTCAACCACCGATACAATTGCCGAGATCTTTTTCTACTTAGGCAAAAGCTACCAGTACGTGAATGAATTTGAGACCGCCATCAAATATTACAATCAATTCAAATCGCATATAGACCGCGAGTCAAAAAGTTCAGGATCTCTTATACGGGACGTTGAGCAAGTAATTGAGATGTGTAACAATGGAATCTCGTTGCTAAAGACCGAAAACAAAAAACTCGAGATCAAGAATCTGGGAAATCATGTTAACAGCATGTTTTCGGAGTACGCGCCTGTAGTGAAGAAAGACGAATCGCTTTTGATATTTACGGCCCGTAAGAACGGAAGTGTTGGTGAGAAGTTCTACCATGACAATAAAAAGTTTGAAGACATTTACGTAGCTGTTATGGAGAATCAGGCAACCACCAGTTGGAGTTATTCAACCAAATTTGATTCTTCGGGAACATACATCAGCAAAAAAATAAACTCTAAATACCATGATGCTGCAATTGGGTATAACGATACCGAGGACAAACTTTTTATTTATCGCTTAAACGATGTTTGGATGAGTGAATTGAATAACGGTAAATGGGCCGATCCAATTCGAATGAATTCAAACATTAACACGAAAAGCCATGAGCCAAGTGTTTTTATAACGCCTGACGAACAAACGCTGTATTTTGTAAGTAATCGTCCCGATGGTTTAGGTGGAAGGGATATCTGGACCGCGAAAAAGATGGCCGATGGCCAATGGGGTGAGATCAAGAATATGGGGCCAAAGATCAATACGCCATATGATGATGATGCGCCTTATATGACCAAAGACGGGAAATCGTTTTTCTTTTCATCCAAAGGTTTTAACTCTATTGGTGGTTATGATATATTTAAATCCACTTTGGATTCAACAGGGAACTGGGACTTACCGGAGAATATCGGAATTCCGCTTAATTCGGCAGGAGATGATATTTATTACATCCAAAGTGAGGACGAGACCTACGGTTATTTTTCATCATCACGTCCTTACGGTTTGGGTTCAATGGATATTTATCGTGTGCAATTGGATTGCCGAAGTATACTTAATACCGAGGTAAGAGGTTTGGTTATGGCCACCGAAAAAAATGTGCCGGTTGATGCCGTTATCACCGTAAAAGAAAAAGAAAGCGGTAAGCAATACGGACCTTTTTACTCGGATAAATACACAGGCAAATACCTCATGGTTTTACCTCCTGAAAAAAGTTATTCGCTTGAACTCGTTTGCGATGCTTTTCCAGCAAGTCGTCCACACCTTGAAGATTTTACCATACCAAAACAATGTGAATATTACCAGTTATTCCAGGAAATTAACATTTCGCGCAAAACCGATTCTGCAAAAATAAAAACTCAACAAATTGCCGAATTTAAAAACGCTTTTTTCGACATAAAAAAGAAAGCACGTGATAAATATGAACTGGATATTTTAAAGGATGAAGTAAGCAACTCAACCATACCTGTGGTTGATCTTACGTTTACACCGGTTTTAATTGCAGGAAATTTAAAGCACAATGAAGTGCAAAAGGCTACAAAAGTTGAAGTATACCTGGTTGATAAGAACAAGCAAATTATTAAAACAGCTACAACCGATGAGAAGGGAAATTTCAGTTTCACAGGATTGGATCCGGCCGAACAATATGCTGTTTTAATTAAAGAAAATGATCTTAAAATAAGTTATTATGGTGATTCAAAAAATAATGCCAACAAAGATATTGTGGCTATTGGTCATTTGGAGAAACTATCAGGAATTGAGAGCGCCATTACACCGTTGGAAAATGTAGATATTGTTTTAATTGATAACGATAAAAAATCATTAACCACGACAGTTACTGATAAGAACGGGAATTTCACGATCAATAATTCTTCAACAAATCCAATGAATCCATTGTATTCAGATCTTACTTATCCGTATAAGATAAATGTGAATGATCTGGACATGATCTATTCGGCATATATAACAACAATTGATTCATTGCATCCTGAGGATAATTATACCGAGTATGTTGATATTATAGAAATTCAAAACAATCCTGCCTTAGCCGATCAATTTGAAAATATTTATTTTGATTTTGATAAGTACTTTTTAAGAGATCGGTCAAAAGAGGTGATGGATAAAATAAGCGCATATATGGTAGCTAATCCACAGGCTAACGTAGAAATTGCGGGCCATTGCGACTGGATGGGGTCTGACGAGTACAACATTGTATTGAGTGAAAACAGGACCATTTCGGCATTTAATTACCTTCTAAACAAAGGTGTAGGATCGTCACGTATGAAAAAATTATGGTACGGTGAGTCGAAACCGGCCGCGCCTAACGCCAAAGCTGATGGTGCCGATGACCCTGACGGAAGACAGCTTAACAGAAGGGCCGAATTCAAGCTCAATGTGCCGGGAATGGCTGTATTCACTATTAGACCATAAATTTGGTATATTTGTTGTTTAAGTAGACTTGTGACGCTTCGCATACACATACTTTTATCCCTAGTTTTGCTTATTGCAATGCCAAAGGCTTTTGGTCAGCTTGATGACCGTGAAGCCGAGGAGCATTTTAAGCACAAGAATTATATCATGGCAATTCCTGTTTACAAGAATTTGCTTAAGATAGAACGCGACCATGTCGATTATAATTACAAACTAGGTTTATGTTATTTACTTTCCAATATTGACCGTGCCCATGCTGTGACATATTTTGAAAAAGCTTATAAAGGAGCACATCATCCGTATGACACACCATACCAATTAGCACTTGCGTACACGCTGGATTATAAAATTGACGAAGCTTTAAAATTGCTTGAAAACTATATTCCAAAAAGCACAAAAGAAAAAGAACTAACACGAAAACTGGTAAGTGATTGCAATAAGGCAAAAGAATTAATGACAACGCCCATTAATGTTTCATTTGAAAATTTGGGTGATAAATTCAATACCGAGTACCCCGACTATTATCCGGTTGTTTCGGGTGATGAGACCTTCATTGCGTTTAACAGTAGACGAAAGACCAGCAAGAACAAACAAGAAGAAGACGGATTATACAATTGTGATATTTACACATCTTCCTATAATGGCGAAACTTATTCGGCCGGTGTACTTGCCCAAGGCATTAATTCTACCACCGATGATCAGGTGGTGGGCATTTCGCCCAGTGGTGAAGTGATTTTTGTTTTTTCGCAAGCACAGGAAATTTACGGGGCACTTTACCTTGTAAAACGTAATGGAAATATATTGGGTAAGAAAGAGAAGTTCGTAACTGCTGTAAACGATGATAAATCCATAGAAACTTCAGGTGTAATGTCGCCTGACGGGCAAACCGTTTTTTTTGCCAGCAATCGTGCAGGTGGTTTGGGTGGTTATGATATTTGGACGGTACGCCATTTACCTAATGGTATGTGGGCTGTACCTCAAAATTGTGGGCCCACAATTAATACTAAGGGCGATGAAGATTTTCCGTCATTATCATTTGACGGTACAACCTTGTTCTTTAGTTCAAACGGACATGTTGGTATGGGGGGATTTGATATTTATCAAACAACATGGACGGTTGAAGAAAACACCTTCTCAGACCTAAAGAATTTAGGATATCCTTTAAATACCCCTTTTGATGAACGCACAATTTCCTATACCGAAGATGGAAAACACGCATATTTATCAAGTGCGCGTAAAGGTGGAAAAGGTGATCTCGATATTTACCGCGTTACATTTGATGAAGTGGAAGTAACACCCGCTATTTTCAACATTAAGTTA
>JAYUZA010000218.1:0-6242 GCA_043752145.1 Flavobacteriales bacterium | reverse complement strand
GTAATGGCAATGGGATTTATCTCCTTGGTGTAATTACGAATTAAATTAACACTTACACCATAACAAAACGTTGCCATTACGTCCATTTCATTTATGTTCATTGGTATTCCCGTAGCTATTTGGTTATTCAGTACGCAAGGCATTATTGGCCAAATACATAAAAGTGGTGAGCACGTGACCTCGTTTTACTACGTAGTTATACTTGCAGTAGTGGGTACCGCGTTAGCTGTTGTACTATTTAATTATTTGGTACAATTAACCAACGCGGTTTTTGCTTCTACCGTAACGTATTTAATGCCTATTGTTGCTTTGATGTGGGGTGTTATGCGGGGTGAATTTTTTACCTGGTGGTATGGGGTTGCTATTGCGGTAATTCTTGGCGGGGTTTATTTGACGAATAAGAAGTAGTTGTCAGTTCTTGGTGATCAGTTGTCAGGGAGGAACTTCGGGCATTTCGTTTTTGATTCAACAGAAACGTCTTTTAACGAACCAATGTTTTAGAAAATTAATTGTTTAGCGTAGCTAAACAATTAATTTTCTAAAACGCGCCTTTTCGTCATCGCGCTTTGCTTCGCTGAAGCTACGCGAAAGCAATAGTGACCAACAAGATATAAGTTTCAAATAAATAATTAAGGGTAGCGCGCGATCCTTAAACTAAACAAAATTTCAAGCGCACGTGAATCCCTTAAAATAGCTAAATAATTACAATTACTGTTTTATAAACGTATGTTTCTTTTTCACATCAGGTATACAAATATGATATATGCCTTTTGTAAGCAATGCGATATTTATTTGAGCACTAGTTGAATTTATATTACCCGATATGATTTGTTTTCCTGTAACATCATAAACAATATAGCTGCCAATAATGGCAGTTGAATTACCTGAAATAAAAAGAACCTCATTTGCAGGATTAGGATAAATTAAAACACCTAAGGATTGAGCGTTATTTTCTCCTATACCAATACCCGAGCCGGTATCAATTATTTTCCATGCATTGTTGGTTGAGATTCCGCACATGTACCATAAAGCGTTATCAAAAACGGTAGTTGATTGTGCGTGCCGTGTTCCTAAAGGCCAGTTACCTGTTGTGGATTTTAATTCATGCCAAACATTGCCATCTTCCGAATACCATACGTCATTCATTTCATAACTCGTAGCCATTCCGCCCAAAAGCCAAATTTTATTATCAAACCATGCAACGGTATGCCAATAACGTCCGCCCCAGGGGGCCGAATTGTTTACCAATGTCCAGTTTATTCCATCGCTTGTTTTCCAAACTTCATTGTAAGATCTACGGCTTGCTTCGTTTGAACCACCCAACATCCACATTTGTCCGGTATTGTCAACACATGAGTTAACTTGCATCCCCCTGGCTTGCCATGGGGCATCGGGTAATTGATTCCAGCTTATACCATCGTTACTTTGCCAAACTTCATTTGAAGGTGTGCCGCTGCATTTTTCTCCCCCAAATAAATAAAGTGAATTACCGGCATATGCATAATTTACATTATTGCGTTTATCATAACCGGGAATGGTATCAACAAGCAGTGTCCAGTTACTACCATCATCACTTTGCCAAACATCGGTTAAGCAACCTGATTGCGGGTCGCCACCAACAACCCACATAAGACTATCGCTATTCATCCACGCGGCACAATGCCGGGGAGGCCATGTTGCACTTGTTTCAAAATTCCAGTTTACACCGTCAGGCGAACTCCATACATCACTATTGGTATTCGTTGGCGCATTAAATGGCGGATCCCATCCACCAAGCAACCATAATTTATTTTTAAAATTAAGTAAGCCTGCTCCGTCTTTTGCGTTAAAGGGCAATGCGTTTGTCACATTCACCCAATCATATTCACTTATCAAAAAGGCTCCTGAAAAATGGTGTATACTTGTGTCGGCAACATCAGTAACTTTTATGTTAATAGTAGTGCCCGCAGGATAGGGGATGCTCATGTAAAAGGCGTTTTGGTTAGCCATATGTGAATGCGGTGAATAAGGTTGCCAGGCTCCGTTGTTAAGACTAAATTCAACGTTAATGGAATCACTTATTTGAGAGGTATCATATTCCCAATAAATTAGTGGTGCCGAACCCTGCACAAACGCATCTGTTGGTTTTGGTGAAATAAAATGCAGCGGATGTTCTTCAAACCATAATAAATCAATTTCGGCCTGCGATAAATTACGATTGTACATGCGTATATCGTCAATACTTCCTTTAAAACGGTAAGGCATTGCGCTAAACAGCATGTTTGTTACATCGCCCAATACACCGGCATATGTTATACCTGTGCTTAGGGTGTAAAGAACATGATTGCGATAAATTTTAAACGTATCGTTTGAGCGGGTAATTACAAAATGGCACCATTCACCTTTTGTAAAAGGACCGGGCCCTCCTTCGGCAATAGCATTGCCTGTAATACCGGTTCCGTTCCAGTAAGCAAAAGTTTGGTAAAACGATTGCTGTAAGTAAGTGAGATAAAAAAGGTTGTGGCTGTTTAATTGTACTTCAAAATTATTAACTGTATCGCTTGGAAATGACTTTGACGAAAACAGGTTCATGATTTCGGGCGAATTGGTTTTGTACCAAAGTGAAATGGTAAAATCACCCGTTAAGGGCGCAAATTCACTTATGGGAAGTACCAATGAATCGTTTGTGCCATCAAGATAAAAAGCACTGTTTGTTTGGCCATACCTGTCGGCAGTAAACGTACCGCTGAAATTTGTAATGTGGTTAGCATTGCCTGAACTGTCGTTTACATTACCGCTAAAAGAATAGCAGGCTTTTAAACTATCGGTAGGAATTTGGCCGATTGCGAATATCGGAAAGAAAACGATAAGAAATACAAATACTGATTTTTTCATACGTTAGGGGGTGTTGGTAAAGATAAGACAATTTATAATTCAATCTACTTTATTACAGACCGGTTTAATCGTACGTAAGAAAATTTTTATAAGCCCTTTATCATCTCAAATTGCGAAACTATTTTTGGAACTTCGTTTTTACCTATGAAATGTTTTATGTGGTCCTGTGTAGACTCAATGTTTATGATCTTTACAATGTCGGCCCGGTTCATTTTTTTTAATTCTTGTAAAATAAGCGTTCCTGTTCCTTTTCTTCGTTCCTGGTGTGCCACGGCTAAAATGGGTATATCACCCGTTTCGGGTTCAATAATTCCATAACCAATAAAAGTATTGTTATTAAAAGCTCCGATCACTTTAAAGTCGTCAGGTTTTTTTAACAAGGCCTGAAAATTGTTTTGCCACGATAAATTGAAATCGGTCATTGTTTCCATTTGCTGCTGATAGCCGAGATCAATTTCTTTTAACGTTATGTCCTTAACAGGTGCTGGCGATAAATAATTCCATTCATTCATATTAACCCTGAAACAACCAAACGTTCGAGACACAACAAAACCTTGTTGCGAATAAACAGAATACGCTTTTTTATTTTCTTCCAGTACTTCAAGAATGTATTGTTGAACCTTCGCGGCTTTTAAAAATGGAATGGAATGTTCAAATATGTTTGATGCCAAACCTTTGCCACGGTACTCTTCAATAGTTCCCGTTCCTGTATCATAAGCAGTTTTTACATTGTTAAAAATTCCAATGCCGTTCATGGTGAAGCTCACCAATTCATTTTCATGGAACGCACCAAAGGAGAGTGAGGTGTCAAACCCTCTGCGTAAGGCTGTTTTGCGCAATGCTTCTTTACTCCATTGAAAAGGATAGTCTTTAAACGCTTTTGCGTGTGCATTAAACAAAGCGTCAAATGAAATGGTATTGAGTGGTTTTATTTCCAAGGGATCTATTCTTTGTTTTTTCTTTCGGGATAGGCGTATTTTACAACGAGGAGAAATAGTATCAAAATGCCTATAAGCACGAAGCCCGTAGTATCACTTATGTTTCTGGTGTAGGCATCAATATCCTGCATTTGGTGAGCCTGCCCGCCATACCCCGCTATATTTGTATTTTCAAGCATATGGGTTACTTCGTTTTCTTTCAGAGGATTTGTTCAAATATACTTTGAATTTAAGTTCAAATTCCTGCCAGGGGGTGAGCCAAATAGCCCGCATGGCGCGTACCCGCGACAGAGGACTATAGGCGAAGACCCGGCCGAGCTTGGTTGTTTATTGGCTTTTTTGGAGAGTTCATGCGAGGGGCAGCCAAATTTAGTTGTTGGTACTTGGTTGTCAGTTGTCAGGAGCTGTTGAAAAAAACATTTTTTTGAAGTGCTTTGCCACTTGCCACCGCCTACGGCCGCTTTTATAAAGCATTGAATTTCAGCAATTATATTTCAAGTCTGCCGCTTGCCCCTGCCTCCTGCCACTTTTATGGAAAAAAATCATTTTCCAAAGCGGAAAATCCACTATCTTCGCAACCCTTAATAATTAAAAAAATATACACCATGTATGCAATTGTAGAAATAGCAGGGCAGCAGTTTAAAGTGCAAAAAGACCAACGCGTGTATGTACATAGGTTAGAAACTGAGGAAGGAAAAACGGTTGAATTTGACCGTGTTCTTTTGTTAGATGATAACGGTACAGTAAGCGTAGGCGCCCCAGTTATAGAAGGTGTTAAAGTTAAAGCCACAGTGCTTAAACACCTGAAAGGTGACAAAGTGATCATCTTTAAAAAGAAACGTAGAAAAGGATACCGCAAAAAGAACGGCCATAGGCAGTACTTAACGCAGATCTTAGTAGACGCAATTTCAAAATAATTAATTTTTAAAACGTTAAACCATGGCTCACAAAAAAGGTGTCGGTAGTTCAAAAAACGGTCGCGAATCACATAGTAAACGCTTAGGCGTAAAAATTTGGGGTGGTCAAAAAGCCATTGCCGGAAATATAATAGTACGTCAACGTGGTACTGTGCACCACCCGGGTGTAGGAATAGGTATTGGTAAAGACCATACTTTATTTGCCCTTACAAGCGGTATTGTTGAGTTTAAAAAAACAAAAGCTAACCGTAGCATAGTTTCTATCGTTCCGTTTGCTGTTGAAGCAGTAGCTGTAGCAGCGCAAGCGTAATTTATACAATTTGAGATTTGAAATTTCAAATTTGATTGATCCCCGTCATTTTTTGGCGGGGATTTTTTTTGCTCGATGAATACGGTTACCGGAACGCTTATGACGCTGATTCATATGATCAATTATGATATTGAACGAACCGGAGTTCGTGGACACGTTTAAAAAACAGTAAGGTCGTACATACATCAGCGTTCTTCTTATGCTGGGTTTCCCTAAATAATCATACAACTCATTCAATAAACTATGTAAGATTTAATGTTTAATACATCTGACCTTTGTGAGAGTAAATAATAGTATTAACGAATATTAAAATGCAAGAGTATGATTGGAACTGGTAAACTTATTGTAGCTACGTTCATAACGGCTACCACTTTCTTTAGCGTTTACGGCAATAGTGAAAAGAGAGACGAAAGCACCGATAGATATTGCGCCAGAATAAAAGACGGTAAAAAAATAGTGATGCATAACGGGATTCGTATGAACAAAGATATCACCTTAAGCAACGGCACCCGCATTTTGACCGATGGAACAATAGTGAAGTTAAACGGAGCACGTGCTACCCTTACGTCAGGTGAATGCATGACCAAAGAAGGAATCATCATGCAGGAAGAGATTAGAAGCGAGATACCGAAGGAAAAAAGAATTTCTGACGCGAAATAGGTATAGTTACGTTTTTTCCAATTTCAAAAAATAATTCTCAAAATGGGAAACGCGTTGTCTTGCGTTGCTTTCTAAAATACTTATTCCCAGCACTTTTTATTTTAGGCATGTTTTTTCATGGTTATGCCTTAACCTTTAAAAACATATACATATGAAAACGCTGACTAACTTTTTAAAGTTCCTTTTGCCGGTTGTATTGTTAAGTACCACAGGTTGTGAAAAACATCGTTTGGACAAATATGCCGGAACAAATTCAAAAATTACCCCGCACGATATTTTATCAGGCGATAAATATACCGAACTGGTAATTGAGATCGCTTACGAAGGAAACCATCCACCGGATGCCGATGCCGTTAATGCCTTTAAATCGTTTGTTACCAGACATGTTTATAAACCCGATGGAATAAGTTTAGAATACAATCCTATACCCGATCAAGGTAAACTATATTACTCGATAGATGATGTAAATGTGTTGGAACTTAAATACCGTAAAAATTTACCAAAACGTAAAAAACTCAGCATCTTTGTTTTTTACGCGAACGC